>NZ_JBFBGK010000027.1:0-76281 GCF_040684615.1 Streptomyces sp. NPDC089919 | reverse complement strand
GGCCCCGCTCGCCGTCGCCGCCATCGCCCCGGCCCGCGCCACTGCGTCCACGGCCGCAGCCGCGAGATCCACTTCGTACGTCATGTCCCAGCGCCAGGGGGTCGTCAGAGGGTGTGCTGGAAGACCGCGCAGGCCCGTTCGTGCCGGTAGCCGAGGGAGGCGTTGACCGCCCGCATGGCGGTGTTCTCGTCGGCGACGGTGGTGGCGATCTGCCGCACCCCCGGGTGCAGCTCCCGCAGCTCGGCCAGGGCGCGCAGCTTCACGGCCCGGCCCAGGCCGTGGCCCCGGTGCTCGGGCACGACCACGGTGTCGTACTGGATCGCCCGGGGCGTGGCCGGGTCGGGCAGCACCAGCTCGGTGTACGCGGCCACCTCGCCGGCCCCGGTGAGCACGCACATGGTGTGCAGCCGGCCGCCCCGGTCCAGGATCAGCCGCTGCGCGGCCCGCAGCTTCTCGGCGTCCCACTGCGGGGGCTGCTCGTCCATCCCGCCGCTGGGGGCGTCCTCCATCGCGGCGTGCGCCACCGCGGCCGGCCAGGCGTACTCGTCCGGCGCGATGCCGGACCAGCCGGCGAACCGGTAGCCCTCCGGCAGCGCGGGCACCTCCCGCGGCTCCGCGGTGTCCTGGACGTACCAGGCCATGGGGAGGACGTTCTCGAAGCCCAGGCCGGCGGCGAAGGCCTCGCCGGGCCCGCCCAGGTCGACGACGGTGCTCACGGAGCTGCGCCGGTCGGCCGCCAGCTCGGCCCGCACCCGCTCCCACAGGGCGGTGCCCACGCCCCGGCGGCGGGCGTCCGGGCGTACCGCCAGGACGTCGAGGAAGGCGGTGTGGGTGTTGCCGGGGTCGCTGAAGAGCAGCAGCCCGGCCAGCCCGGCCCAGTCCCCTGCCGGCCCCTCGTCCCCGTCGGTGGCCGCGAGGCACACCGCGCGCCCGCGGGCCGGCGGCACCTGGATGCGGCCGGCCGTCTCCACCCGGCTCGGCGCCGGCAGCCCGGGCAGGTCCACGGCCTGCGCGGCGGCGAGCACCCCCAGCCAGGCGTCGGCATCGGCATCGGTGGGCGGCGCGGTCAGCGGGGTGACTGTCATGCCCCCGACCCTACGCAACGACGCCGACGGCGGTGCCGCCCCCGTGGGGGCCGCACCGCCGTCGGCGTACGGGCGGGAAGGACCGGTGGCTCAGACGGCCGAGCCGGCCTTCCACTCCGTCCAGCTCATGTTCCAGCCGTTGAGGCCGTTGTCCGGCTTGATCGTCTTGTCGGGCGAGTTGACGACCGTCACCACGTCACCGATCAGCGAGTTGTTGTAGAACCAGGCGGCCGGGGCGTTCGGGTCGCCGGCGCCCTTGACGTCGCGCAGGCCCACGCAGCCGTGGCTGGTGTTGGCGCTGCCGAAGACGGAGTCGGCGCCCCAGTAGTTGCCGTGCACGAAGGTGCCGGAGGTGGACAGCCGCATGGCGTGCGGGACGTCCTTGATGTCGTACTCGCCCTTGCCGTCGTCGTCCGTGAAGCCGACGGTGGCGCCGTTCATCCGGGTCTCCTTGAACTTCTCGGAGATCACCATCTGGCCGTTGTACGTCGGGTTCTCCGGGGAGCCCGCCGAGATCGGGATCTTCTTGTAGAACTTCCCGTCCCGCGTGATCGTCATCATGTGGGTCTTGGCGTCGACCGTGGAGACCTGGTTGCGGCCGATGGTGAAGGTGGCCGTGCGCTCCTGCACGCCGTAGACGCCGGGGGCGCCCTCGACGCCGTCCAGCTTCATCTTCAGCGTGACGGTGGAGCCGCCCTTCCAGTAGTCCTCCGGGCGGAAGTCCAGGCGCTGGGAGTTGAACCAGTGCCCGACGACCTCCTGGCCGCTGTCCGAGGAGACCTCGATGGCCGCCTGGACGGCCTTCTCGTCCTTGATCGGCTTGTCGAAGTTGATCGACACGGGCATGCCGACGCCGACCGTGGAGCCGTCCTCGGGCGTGAAGGAGCCGATGAAGCTGTTGGCCTCGGAGACGGTGGTGAAGGAGGCGTTCTCGTGCGCCTCGCGGCCCGCGTCGTCCTTCGCGGTGGCCGCGAGGACGTACTTGGTGGCGCGCTTGAGCTTGCCGGCCGGCTTCCAGCTCTTGCCGTCCGAGGAGATCTTGCCCTCGACGGCCGCGCCCTCGGAGGTCTTCATCTCGACCTGGGTGAGGGTGCCGTCGGCGACCGTGACCGAGGCGGCGCTGTTGATGCCGACGTTGGTCGCGCCGTTCTTCGGCTGGATGGCTATTCGCGCCTTGGACGCGTCCTTGGCCGCTGCCGCGTCGGCATCCGCCTGGGACTTCTTCGTCGCGTCGGTGTTGCCCGCCGCGTCGTCGTCCCCGCCGCCGCACGCCGTCAGCACCAGTACGCCGCCGAGCAGAGCGGACGCGGCCGCCAGGGCCCTGCGCCGCCGCTTGCTGTCCGTCCTCACACGCTTCTCCATCGTTGCCGAATCTCCCCGGGTCCCCGGGCGGGGCGGTCCGTAGGGACCTTCCCCGCTCGTTACGACAACGCCAGGATGCGCGAGAACGGTTCCACCGGGGAGCGATCTGTGGGAAACCCCACGAGCGCTCCCGGTGTGTGCCCTACGCGCGGTCCGCCTCGCGGTCCTCGTCGTCGAAGGGACCATCTTCCTCCTCGTCGTCCCAGTCGGTGGAGTCGGGGTCGTATTCCACGGGCTCGGTGCTCCAGGAGGCCTGGGCCAGCTCCACCCCGGGCACCTCGGCGATCAGGTCAAAGGGGTCGACCAGGTAGGCGATGGCTTCCGCTTCGTCCTCGCGTACGGCGGATTCGGCGTGCGCGCGCTCCTCGTCGGGCATGTACTCGTCCGCCTCGATGCGCTCCAAGGCGGCCCCGGTGAGAGCTTCCGGTTCCGGAACCTCCAGCACCAAATCGACCCTAAGGCGCACGTACCGTGATGCATCAGATCCGTTCATGGGACGGAGGGTATGCCCAGCACCCCCCTGGCTTTCCCACGACCCGCCCCTTTCCGTAGCATCGGCGCACACGGCCAATTCGCTGCTGCCACAAGGGGGATCGACCCGTGTTCGCACGTCGACCGCTTCTCACCGCCATCGGAGCGGGCACCCTGCTGACCGCCCTGTGGTTCGTCCCCTCGGCGAACGCCACCCAGGAGCACGCCGCTGCCCCCACACACCAGAACGTCCATTCCGTTTCGGTCCGGTCCGGGACGTCCGCGGCGCTGCCCGCCGACCAGCCGGCACAGCTGGCGCTGGCCGACACCGGGGGCGTGGACACCAGTCCGTATCTGCTCGGTGGCGCGCTGTTCCTGAGCGTCGGCGCGGGCTGCGTGGCCTTCTCCACCCGCCGCTCCCGCGCGCGCTGAGACCCGCCCGCCGAGACCCGTACGCGCGAGGGCCGCACCGGATGTCCGGTGCGGCCCTCGCGCGTGCTGCGGGACGGTCCTCAGGCCAGCGGGCCCGTCACCGGCTCCACGGCCTCGACCACGCCGCCGGCCCGGACGAAGGCCTCGGCCGCGGCCAGGTCCGGCGCCAGGAAGCGGTCCGGGCCGGGGCCCTCGACGCCGGCCGCGCGGGCGGCGGCGATCACGGCGGCGCTGGCCGGGGCCGGGCTCAGGTGCGCGGAGGTGCGCAGCTCGATGGCCCGGGTGGCCGCGTACAGCTCGATGGCGATGATCCGGGTCAGGTTGTCGATCGCGGTGCGCAGCTTGCGCGCGGCCGACCAGCCCATGGAGACGTGGTCCTCCTGCATCGCGGAGGACGGGATGGAGTCGGCGGAGGCCGGGACGGCCAGCCGCTTCATCTCGCTGACCAGTGCGGCCTGTGTGTACTGGGCGATCATCAGGCCGGAGTCGACGCCCGCGTCGTCCGCGAGGAAGGCCGGCAGGCCGTGGCTGCGGTTCTTGTCGAGCAGCCGGTCGGTGCGGCGCTCGGCGATGGAACCGAGGTCGGCGGCGGCGATGGCCAGGAAGTCCAGGACGTAGGCGACCGGGGCGCCGTGGAAGTTGCCGTTGGACTCGACCCGGCCGTCCGGCAGCACGGCCGGGTTGTCGACCGCGGCGGCCAGCTCGCGGGAGGCGACCAGCTCGGCGTGGCTGATGGTGTCGCGGCCGGCGCCGGCGACCTGCGGGGCGCAGCGCACCGAGTAGGCGTCCTGGACGCGCGGGGAGTCGTCCTGGTGGTGGCCGGTGAGGCCGGAGCCCGCCAGGACGGCGAGCATGTTGGCCGCGGAGGCGCCCTGGCCCGGGTGCGGGCGGATGGCGTGCAGCTCGGGCGCGAGGACCTTGTCGGTGCCCAGCAGCGCCTCGAGGGAGAGGGCGGCGGTGACGTCGGCCGAGGTGAAGAGCTTCTTCAGGTCGGCCAGGGCCATGCACAGCATGCCGAGCATGCCGTCGGTGCCGTTCAGGAGGGCCAGGCCCTCCTTCTCGCGGAGCTCGACGGGGGCGATGCCGTGGGCGGCGAGCAGCTCGCCGGCCGGGCGGACCTCGCCGTCGGGGCCCTCGGCGTCCCCCTCGCCCATCAGGGTGAGGGCGCAGTGGGAGAGCGGCGCGAGGTCGCCGGAGCAGCCGAGCGAGCCGTACTCGTGGACGACCGGGGTGATGCCGGCGTTGAGCACGTCGGCCATGGTCTGCGCGACCTCGGGGCGGACGCCGGTGTAGCCGGAGGCCACCGTCTTCAGGCGCAGGAACATCAGCGCGCGGACGACCTCGCGCTCGACCCGCGGGCCCATGCCGGCCGCGTGCGAGCGGACGATGTTGCGCTGGAGCTGGGCGCGCAGGTCCTGGTTGATGTGCCGGGTGGCGAGGGCGCCGAAGCCGGTCGAGACGCCGTAGACCGGCTCGGGCTTGGCGGCCAGCGCCTCGACGATCTCGCGGGCGCGGGCGAGGGCGCCCAGGGCCTCGGGGGACAGCTCGATCCGAGCGTTGCCGCGGGCCACGGCGATGACGTCTTCGGCGGTGGTCCCGGACGTCCCCACCACGACAGTGTGCATATCCATATTCAGCACCCTACGGACTGAATCCCTTCATGTCACTAGGTGGCTGTACGGCGGAACGGATCGTTTGACTCCTTACATACGGGAGGCTTTCCGTCCCCCTAGCGAACTTCAGCCACTTCTGCCGCGCCCGCCCTGTTGCTCCACTCCGGTCACTCCGCCCGGCCGCGGAACCGGCGGCGCTCGGACGAGCCCGGCTGCGGCGCGTCCGCCAGCGGCAGCACGGCGGTGTCCCGGCCGGCCACCACCGGCTTGCCGGACCGGGCCGCCTTGGCCTTGTACTGGGCCGCGTCGGCGAGCCGGAAGAGCCGCCGGGAGGACTTCACCGGGCCGATCGGGTCCCCGGTCGAGGCGATCCCGCAGGCCACCCCCTCCCCCAGGTCGAGGTCGGCGGCCCGGGTGCACAGCTGCTCGGCTGCCGCGACCACCGCGTCCGCACCGGGACCCACCGACACCAGGCAGAACTCGTCCCCGCCCAGCCGGGCGGCCAGCGCCCCGGGCAGCATCGCCCCGCACAGCGAGAGCACCGAGCCGAACCGCTCCAGCAGCCGGTCGCCCATGGCGTGGCCGAGGGTGTCGTTCACCTTCTTGAGGCCGTTCAGGTCGCAGACCACGAGGGAGACCACGCTCCCGTCCGAGCGGTGCCGCTCCAGCGCCTCGTCGAGGACCATGTCGACCGCGCGGCGGTTGGCCAGCCCGGTCAACGGGTCGGTGAAGGCCAGCCGGCGGGCCTCCTCCAGCCGCTCGTTCTGGGCGATCCCGGCGGCCACGACGGCGGCCAGCACGGTCGCGAACTCGCTGTCGTCCTCGTCGAAGACCGGCCCGCCCGCCGGCCGGGCCACGTACAGCTCGCCCCAGGCCCGGCCGTGCAGCACGATCGGCGCGACCACGCAGCTGCCCCGGCCCCGCCGCCGCAGGCCCGCCGCGCGGTTGCCGGGGCCGTCGGCGGTCTCCACCCAGGCGTGCGGGCCGCCGCCGCCCGCCCAGCGCTCGTGCAGGAACTCGGTGATCTCGGGGAAGTCGTGGACCGGATAGGACTCGTCGGAGGGGAACTCCTCCTCGCCCGCGGTCCGCTCGCCCTCGTTCACCAGGACGCGCAGCCGGCCGCGCTCCCGCTCCCAGGCCGAGACGGCGGCGAAGGACCCGTCCATCGCCAGCCGCGCCCCGCGCGCCGCGGCCCGGACGGACTCGCTCGGCGTGTGCGCCGCCGCCATGGCCTGCGCGAGGCCGACCACGGCCCGCAGTCGCCCGTCAACTCCCATCACCCCAGATTACGGAATATCGTCCGATTTCGTGATGATTGTGGAGGCGGTCGGTCGACCGGCGGCCACGGACGGTGAGACCCACCGCCCGGGCCTTCGGTGCGGGCTACTCCCCCGGCCAGTTCGGCTTGCGCTTCTCGTTGAAGGCCGCGACGCCCTCGGCCCGGTCGCCGGAGAAGGCCACCGAGCGCCAGGCAGCGTCCTCGACCTCCAGCCCGGCCCGCAGGTCCAGGCCGTGGCCCAGCCGCAGCGCCCGCTTCGCGGCGCGCAGCCCGACCGGCGAGTTGGCCGCCATCGCGCCGGCCAGCTCCAGCGCCCGGGCCCGGTCCTGCCCGGCCGGCACCAGCTCGTCCACCAGCCCCAGCTGCCGCGCCTCGGCCGCCTCGACCCGGCGCGCGGAGAAGATCAGCTCGGCCGCCCGGGCCGCCCCGACCCGGCGCGGCAGGAGCTGCGTACCGCCGCCGCCGGGGATGACGCCCACCGAGACCTCCGGCAGGCCCACCACGGCGCTCTCGTCGGCCACGATCACGTCGCAGGACAGCGCCAGCTCGAAGCCGCCGCCCAGCGCGAAGCCGTGGACGGCCGCGACGGTGGGCATCGGCAGCTCCAGCACCCCGGTGTAGGCGCCGCGCGCGGTGGGCCGCTGGCGCACCAGTTCGGCGTCGGTGAAGGAGTTGCGCTCCTTGAGGTCGGCGCCGACGCAGAAGGCCCGCTCGTGCGTCGAGGTCAGCACCACCACCCGCACCGACGGGTCCCCGGCCAGCGCCGTGCAGGCCGCGCCGATGGACCGGGCCATCTCGCTGGAGACGGCGTTCATCGCCTTCGGCCGGTCCAGCGCCAGCTCGGCGACGTGCCCGTCACCCTCCCGGCGCACCGCCACGAACTCCCCGAACCGCTGCTCAGACATCCCTGCGACCCTCCCGGTTAACGAGCGTTACCCGGGGATCTTAGGGGCCCTCCGGGTCAGCAGCCAGGGCTCTACGACGCCGAGGCCGCGGACCGGGCGCTGCCACATGGGCTGGAGGGCGAAGCGGTAGGGGGCCGCGCCCTCGCCCTCGAGCTCGGCGGACTTCTCCGAGACCGGGGCGTCGCCGGTGCGGCCCAGCTCGGTGGCGAGGGCGCCGTCCACCAGCACGGAGTCCTTCGGCGCTATCGACGTCAGGCGGCTGGCCAGGTTGACCGTGGTGCCGAAGACGTCGCCCATCCGGGTCGTGACGGTGCCGAAGGCGATGCCGACCCGCAGCTCGGGCATGGACTCGTCGGCGCCCAGGGTCTCGATCAGCCGCAGCGCGATCTCGGCGGCCGTGCCGGCGTCGTCGGCCGCGTACAGGACCTCGTCGCCGAGGGTCTTGATGAGGCGGCCGCCGTGCGCGGCGACCAGGTCCGCGGCGGTGGTCTCGAAGGCCTCGACCAGCTCGCCGAGCTCCTCCTCCTCCAGCCGGCGGGTCAGCCGGGTGAAGCCCACCAGGTCGGCGAAGCCGACGGCCAGCCGCCGGTCGACCATCTCCTCGTCGTCCGCGGCCTGCACCACCCGGCCGGTGGCGGCGGCCAGCTGCCGCCGCCAGACGTAGACCAGGAACTCCTCCAGCTCCGGCAGCAGCAGCTCCACCAGCGGGTACGTGACCTCGGTACGGGTCATCCCCGGCTCGGGCGGCTCGGTCAGCCCCTCCAGGAAGGAGTCGATCTGCCACTCCGCCAGCCGGGCGGTGGTCTGGCCGGTGGACCGGGCCACCTGCACCGCCATCGGCTCGCTCAGCAGCCCGGCCTCCACCAGACCGGCCAGCCGCCGCAGCGCCAGTACGTCCGCCTCGGTGAGGGCCTTGGCCTGGCCGATGTCCGCGAAGCCCATCGCCCGCCAGAAGCGGGAGGCCAGCTCCATGGAGACGCCGGCGCTGCGGGCGGCCTGGAAGGGGGTGTAGCGGCGCTCGGCGCCCAGGATCAGCTGCTCCAGCCGGATGGCGAGCGGGTCCGCGGTCGGCTCGGCCGTGTGGTCGACCTCGTGCATCGGGGTGTGCTGCTCCGGGCCGATGGGCGCCGGGTGGGCGTTCCCGCCGGTAACAGGGGAGCTGGACGCGCCGGAAGCCGTGTCGTCGACGGTCAAGGGCCGCCTCCTGTCCATTCCGTACGCACTGCCCCACCGAGCCGGGTGATCGCCGGCGGGACCGGCGACCGCCTAAACCATACGGCAGGTGTGCCGTAGCTCACTCCTCACTCATCCCCGAATCCGGGGACTTCCGCGACTTCCGGGGCCACGGCACCGGAAGCCACGGTTCCGGGGGCCTCCCGGACACCCCGCGGACGCCCCCGCGGGCCCCTCGGGCGGATACCCGGGGACCCCGCGGCGGATTCCCCGGGCGGTCCGCCGCGGCCGCCCGCCGGCGGCTATCCGCCGTTGCCCCGCAGGTGGACCACGTCACCCGCGCCCACCGCCTCGCGGCCGCCGTCGCCGGTGAGCACCACCAGCCGGCCGTCCGCGTCCAGGGACTCCGCGGTACCGGTGAGCTCCCGGCCGCCGGGCAGCTCGGCCCGCACCGGCCGGCCCAGGGTGGCGCAGCCCGCCGTGTAGGCCTCCAGCAGGCCGCTGGCGCCCGCATCGCCGCCGGCCGCCGTCCAGCGCCGGTACCAGGTCTCCAGCGAGCGCAGCACGGCCCGCAGCAGCGGGTCCCGGTCGGTGCCGGCGGCCTTGGCCAGGGCCAGCGAGCCGGCCGTCGGCACCGGCAGCTCCGCGGCGCCCAGCGTGACGTTCAGCCCGATGCCGACCACCACCCCGTCGCCGGCCCGCTCGGCCAGGATGCCGCCGGTCTTGCGCTCCTCGCCCTCGACGGTGACCAGCAGGTCGTTGGGCCACTTGAGGGCGACGTCCACGCCCGCGGTGCGCGCCACGGCCGTGGCGGTGGCCACCCCCGCCAGCAGCGGCAGCCAGCCCCACCGCTCGACCGGTACGTCCGCCGGCTTCAGCAGCACGGAGAAGAAGAGCCCGGAGCGGGCCGGCGCGGACCAGGTGCGGTCCAGCCGCCCCCGGCCGGCCGACTGCTCCTCGGCGACCAGCACGGCCCCTTCGGGGAGTTCCGCCGCCCGCGCGGCGAGGTCGGTGTTGGTGGAGCCGGTGTCCGCCACCACCTCGAGGGAGGTCCACAGGCCGTCCGGCACGAGCAGTGCGCGCTGCAGCGCGGCGGCGTTGAGCGGCGGCCGTTCCAGGCTCGACCAGCGGTCACCGGAGGCGGGTGCTGAGGCATCTGAAGGCGTCATGCAAGCCACATTAGGTGTGTCAAACGCCGCACTGCCGAGCGCCATGCGCGCCACTACGCTACGTGGCAGTAGCCATCCGGTTGACCAGGCAGGGAGCCGCAGCCCCGATGTCAGAACCCTCAGAGCAGATCGACATCCACACCACCGCGGGGAAGATCGCCGATCTGCAGCGCCGCATCGACGAGGCGGTACACGCCGGGTCCGCCCGGGCGGTGGAGAAGCAGCACGCCAAGGGCAAGTTGACGGCCCGTGAGCGGGTGGACCTCCTCCTCGACGAGGGGTCCTTCGTCGAGCTGGACGAGTTCGCCCGGCACCGCTCCACCAATTTCGGCATCGAGAAGAACCGCCCGTACGGCGACGGGGTCGTCACCGGCTACGGCACGGTCGACGGCCGCCCGGTGTGCGTGTACTCGCAGGACTTCACGATCTTCGGCGGCTCGCTCGGCGAGGTGTACGGCGAGAAGATCGTCAAGGTCATGGACTTCGCGCTGAAGACCGGCTGCCCGGTCGTCGGCATCAACGACGGCGGCGGCGCCCGGATCCAGGAGGGCGTGGTGGCCCTCGGCCTCTTCGCCGAGATCTTCCGCCGCAACGTCCACGCCTCCGGCGTGATCCCGCAGATCAGCCTGATCGTCGGCCCCTGTGCGGGGGGCGCGGTCTACTCCCCGGCCATCACCGACTTCACGGTCATGGTCGACAAGACCTCGCACATGTTCATCACCGGCCCGGACGTCATCAAGACGGTCACCGGCGAGGACGTGGGCTTCGAGGAGCTGGGCGGCGCGCGCACCCACAACACCACCTCCGGTGTGGCGCACCACATGGCCGGGGACGAGAAGGACGCGATCGAGTACGTCAAGTCCCTGCTCTCCTACCTGCCGTCGAACAACCTCTCGGAGCCGCCGGCCTTCCCGGAGGAGGCGGACCTGGAGACCTCGGAGACCGACCGCGAGCTGGACACGCTGATCCCGGACAGCGCCAACCAGCCGTACGACATGCACACCGCCATCGAGCACGTGCTGGACGACGGCGAGTTCCTGGAGACCCAGGCGATGTTCGCGCCGAACATCCTGACCGGCTTCGGCCGCGTCGAGGGACACCCGGTCGGCATCGTCGCCAACCAGCCGATGCAGTTCGCCGGCTGCCTGGACATCAACGCGAGCGAGAAGGCCGCGCGGTTCGTCCGCACCTGCGACGCCTTCAACATCCCGGTGCTGACGTTCGTGGACGTACCGGGCTTCCTGCCGGGCACCGACCAGGAGTACAACGGCATCATCCGGCGCGGCGCCAAGCTGATCTACGCCTACGCCGAGGCCACCGTGCCGCTGATCACCGTCATCACCCGCAAGGCCTTCGGCGGCGCGTACGACGTCATGGGCTCCAAGCACCTGGGCGCGGACCTGAACCTCGCCTGGCCGACCGCGCAGATCGCGGTGATGGGCGCCCAGGGCGCGGTGAACATCCTGCACCGCAGGACGATCGCCGCGGCCGAGGATCAGGAGGCGACCCGCGCGGAGCTGATCGCCGACTACGAGGACACCCTGCTCAACCCGTACATCGCGGCCGAGCGCGGGTACGTCGACGCGGTGATCATGCCGTCCGACACCCGGGCGCACGTCGTCAAGGGCCTGCGCCAGCTGCGCACCAAGCGCGAGTCCCTGCCGCCGAAGAAGCACGGCAACATCCCCCTGTAGGGCGCCCGGAGCGGCGAGAGGGAGGCAACGCATGATCAAGGTGGTCAAGGGCAACCCGACCCCCGAGGAGCTGGCCGCCGCACTGGCGGTGGTCCAAGCGCGCGCGGCGGCGCTGGCCTCGGCGCCGTCGGGCGCGAGCCGGGTGGCACCGGCCTGGTCGGACCCGGCGCGGGTGGCCCGGATGCGCGCGCCGCAGCCGGGACCGCGGGCCTGGGGCCGGACGTACTGGCCCGCGTGAGGCCCGTACCGGAGTGAAACACCGGTGGCGCCTGAGTACCCGTACTCAGGCGCCACCGGTGTTCCCGGGCCCAGGATCGGGACATGCTCTGGTCCGACCCGAAGAACGAGCCGCCCGACGAGATGCGCCGGGCGCAGGCGATGCTCCGCCGGATGACCGTCCTCCTGGTGGTGGCGATGGTCGTGGTGGTCTACGTCCTCGGGGTGCCCGGGATCTGACGGGCCGGGCCCGGGATCGGGCGAGCCGGACCGGGACCGGTCCGGCCCGGCTCGGGATCCGGCGGCGACGGGCTCGGGATCCGCTCGGGGCGGCTCGGGATCGGCTCGGGGCGGCCGCGGGTCCGGCCCGGTGCGCGCGGCTCCTACGATGGCCGCATGACCTCTTCGCGCCGGCTCGTGCTCGCCTCCGCCTCCCCCGCCCGGCTCAACCTCCTCCAGCAGGCCGGGATGGCCCCCCACGTGATCGTCAGCGGGGTGGACGAGGACGCCCTGAGCGCCGACACGCCCGCGGAGCTGGCGCTGGTGCTGGCCGAGGCCAAGGCGGCCGTGGTGGCCGGTCTGGCGGAGGCCGAGGGCGCGCTGGTGATCGGCTGCGACTCGGTGCTGGAGCTGGACGGCGAGGCGCTGGGCAAGCCGGACGACGCGGCGGACGCCACGGCCCGCTGGACGGCGATGCGCGGCCGGACCGGGGTGCTGCGCACCGGGCACTGCGTGATCGACACCGCCGCCGGCCGCCAGGTCTCGGCCACCGCCTCGACCACCGTGCGGTTCGGCGAGCCCAGTGACGCGGAGATCGCCGCGTACGTCGCGAGCGGCGAACCCCTGCACGTGGCGGGCGCCTTCACCCTGGACGGCCGCTCGGCCCCCTTCATCGACGGCATCGACGGCGACCCGGGCAACGTCATCGGCCTGTCGCTGCCGCTGCTGCGTTCGCTGCTGGGCGAACTGGACGTGGCCATCACCGACCTGTGGACCTGACGGCCGGCCCGCCGGGCCGGGTCGCACCGGCCCGGATCGGCCCCGATCCGGCCCCGAACCCGCAGGCCCGCTCGAAACACGCCCGAGCGGCAACGGAACCCGAGGTCTGCGGAAACGGTTCCGGCCACCCCCCGGTACCCACCGGGGCCTGAAGGAACCCGACAGATCCTGCGGACCGTCAGACCGCGGCCGGCGGCGGCAGTTCCCGCCCCGGGGGCTCCTCGTAGGCCTTCGCCTCGACCTCCCGGGCGTACGCCACCAGTGTGAGCACCACCAGCGCCAGGACCGCCATCATGAAGGTGAAGGCGCCCCAGCCGACCATCCCGACCACGAGCGCGCCCAGCACGCCGTGGGTGATGGCGCAGCCGATCAGCACCAGCCGCCCGACCCGGCCCGGGGCCCGGTCGGTCACCGCGGTCCGGGCCGCCAACAGCCCGCAGAAGGCCAGGAACGCGCCCATGACGGCGCCCATGGCGTAGGTCGCCCCGGACATCACGTCCGGGTCCATGCCCGCCACCGACATGGACTGGCGGTCGACCGCCGTGCCCAGGACGACGTGCACGATGACGAGGCCGACGGCCTCAAGGAAGAGCACGATCGCAGCCGCTGCGGCCACGAGTCTGCGGGTCACCGACCCCCACCCCCGTCCGGACGAGTCCGTGTGTTCGACGCCCCGGAGGCTACTAACGAGTAAACGGCCGGACAAGAGGTGCGCACGGCTTCCTCATCTCTTGGCCAAGCCCCGTCCCGATGGCAAAGATTGCCAGGGGCGTTCGTAGGGTCTCCACAAAGAAACCCGTCAGGCCGCTGACCTGGAAGACAGAGACCTTGGCCACACGACGGGGTTACTGTGCAGTCGGGGATTTCCCTGGTCGGCGTCGCCACAAGGGTTTTCACGGCTCAAGAGAGCCTCGAACGACACTCCGTGTGGGCAAGGTCACCGTTGGGGACGGGTCGAAAGGCCGTGTCGGCAGTCCCTAAACTCAGCTTGTTTCAAGGAGGGAGACATCGTGCGCAAGGTGCTCATCGCCAACCGAGGCGAAATCGCTGTCCGCGTTGCCCGGGCCTGCCGGGACGCCGGGATCGCGAGCGTAGCCGTCTACGCCGACCCGGACCGGGACGCTCTGCACGTCCGCGCGGCCGACGAGGCGTTCGCGCTGGGCGGTGACACCCCGGCCGCCAGCTACCTGGACATGGCCAAGGTGCTCCAGGCCGCAGCGGATTCCGGAGCCGACGCCATCCACCCCGGATACGGCTTCCTCTCCGAGAACGCCGAATTCGCCCAGGCCGTCCTCGACGCCGGGCTGACCTGGATCGGCCCGCCGCCGCAGGCCATCCGCGACCTCGGTGACAAGGTCGCCGCGCGGCACATCGCGCAGCGCGCCGGCGCCCCGCTGGTCGCCGGTACCCCGGACCCGGTCTCGGGTGCCGACGAGGTCGTGGCGTTCGCGGAGGAGCACGGGCTGCCCATCGCGATCAAGGCGGCCTTCGGCGGCGGCGGTCGCGGCCTCAAGGTCGCCCGCACCCTCGAAGAGGTTCCGGAGCTGTACGACTCCGCGGTCCGCGAGGCGGTCGCCGCCTTCGGTCGCGGCGAGTGCTTCGTCGAGCGCTACCTCGACAAGCCGCGGCACGTCGAGACCCAGTGCCTGGCCGACTCCCACGGCAACGTGGTCGTCGTCTCCACGCGTGACTGCTCGCTGCAGCGCCGTCACCAGAAGCTGGTCGAGGAGGCCCCCGCGCCGTTCCTCTCCCAGGCCCAGAACGACGAGCTGTACGCCGCCTCGAAGGCGATCCTCAAGGAGGCCGGCTACGTCGGCGCCGGTACCGTCGAGTTCCTGGTGGGCGTGGACGGCACCATCTCCTTCCTCGAGGTCAACACCCGCCTCCAGGTGGAGCACCCGGTCACCGAAGAGGTCACCGGCATCGACCTGGTCCGCGAGATGTTCCGGATCGCCGACGGCGAGGAGCTGGGCTACGGGGACCCGGTCCTGCGCGGCCACTCCTTCGAGTTCCGCATCAACGGCGAGGACCCGGGCCGCAACTTCCTGCCCGCGCCCGGCACCGTGACGGTCTTCGACCCGCCGACCGGCCCGGGCGTGCGCCTGGACGCCGGCGTCGAGTCCGGCTCGGTCATCGGCCCGGCCTGGGACTCCCTGCTGGCCAAGCTGGTCGTCACCGGCGCCACCCGCGAGCAGGCCCTCCAGCGGGCCGCCCGCGCGCTGGCCGAGTTCAACGTGGAGGGCATGGCCACGGCCATCCCGTTCCACCGCGCGGTCGTCGTCGACCCGGCCTTCGCGCCGACCGACGGCACGCCGTTCAAGGTCCACACCCGGTGGATCGAGACGGAGTTCGTCAACGAGATCAAGCCCTTCGCCGCGCCCGTGGGCGAGGAGGCCGACGAGGAGCCGGGCCGCGAGACGGTGGTCGTCGAGGTCGGCGGCAAGCGCCTCGAGGTCTCCCTGCCGTCCTCGCTGGGCATGACGCTGGCCCGGACCGCCGCCGCGGGCGGTGCCAAGCCGAAGCGCCGCGCCGCCAAGAAGTCCGGCCCGGCCGCCTCCGGCGACTCGCTCGCCTCCCCGATGCAGGGCACGATCGTCAAGGTCGCGGTCGAGGAGGGCCAGGAGGTCCAGGAGGGCGACCTGGTCGTGGTCCTGGAGGCCATGAAGATGGAGCAGCCGCTGAACGCGCACCGCTCCGGCACGATCAAGGGCCTGACCGCGGAGGTCGGCGCCTCGATCACCTCGGGCGCCCTGATCTGCGAGATCAAGGACTGACGTCCCGCCGTACGCACGAAGGCCCCGCCCGGTGACCACCGGGCGGGGCCTTCGCCGTAGGAGGCGCTAGCGCCGTCGCATGTCCGCCACCCGTGCCCGGTCGGCCGCGGCCTCCGGGAGGGCCACCGCGCTGCGGAGCTGGGGGCCGCCGCGGCGCTGGACGGGCAGCGGGGAGTCCCGGCGGGGCCGACGGCCCGGCATCGGCTCGCCCGGCGGCGCGACCGCCGTACCGGCCACCGTGATCTGCACGCCCTGGTCCGCCAGGGCCTGCAGCTCGGTCTGCGCCCGGTCGTCGTGGCCCGGCGGCTCGTCGGTCACCAGCCGCGTGATCACGTCCGTCGGCACCGTCTGGAACATGGTGTCGGTGCCGAGCTTGGTGTGGTCGGCCAGCACCACGACCTCCGCGGCCGCCTGCACCAGCGCCCGGTCCACGCTCGCGGAGAGCATGTTCGAGGTGGACAGCCCCCGCTCCGCGGTCAGGCCGCTGCCGCTGAGGAAGGCCCGCGAGACCCGCAGCCCCTGGAGGGACTGCTCGGCCCCGCTGCCGACCAGCGCGTAGTTCGACCCGCGCAGCGTGCCGCCGGTCATCACCACCTCGACCCGGTTGGCATGGGCCAGGGCCTGCGCCACCAGCAGGGAGTTGGTGACCACGGTCAGTCCGGGCACCCGCGCGAGCCGGCGGGCCAGCTCCTGCGTGGTGGTACCGGCGCCGACGACGACGGCCTCGCCCTCTTCGACGAGGCCGGCCGCGACATCGGCGATGGCGGTCTTCTCCGCCGTCGCGAGATGGGACTTTTGCGGAAAGCCGGACTCCCGCGTGAATCCGCCCGGCAAGACCGCACCGCCGTGCCGGCGGTCGAGGAGTCCTTCTGCCTCCAGTGCCCGCACGTCCCGCCGTACGGTCACTTCGGAGGTCTGGACGACGCGGGCGAGCTCACGGAGCGATACCGCCCCGTTGGCGCGCACCATTTCGAGGATCAATTGGCGACGTTCTGCAGCGAACACGAAACTGACAGTAACCCCAACGACCGTCTGCTTTCAGCTCTTTGCGCCGAATTACCGATGTTGTTCGCACGGCGGGGCGACTAGTGGTATACGCGCCGGCACTGCTGTGCCCGGCGCGCCCCACGGACCGTCGCCCCGCCCCAAGCGGCCTGCCCCGGAAGGCGGTTGGCGGGGCTACGCCTCGCCGGCCGCCTTGCGGGTGTGCAGCTGGCGGGCGACCTCGGCGATCGATCCCGACAGGGAGGGGTACACGGTGAACGCGTTTGCGATCTGCTCGACCGTCAGGTTGTTGTCGACCGCGATCGAGATGGGGTGGATCAGCTCGCTCGCGCGCGGCGAGACCACCACGCCGCCGACCACGATGCCGGTGCCCGGGCGGCAGAAGAGCTTCACGAAGCCGTCCCGGATGCCCTGCATCTTGGCGCGCGGGTTGCGCAGCAGCGGCAGCTTGACCGTACGGGCCTCGATCTTGCCGGCGTCCACGTCCGCCTGGGTGTAGCCGACGGTGGCGATCTCCGGGTCGGTGAAGACGTTCGAGGAGACCGTCTTGAGGTTCAGCGGGGCCACCGCGTCGCCGAGGAAGTGGTACATCGCGATGCGGCCCTGCATGGCGGCGACCGAGGCGAGGGCGAAGATGCCCGTCACGTCACCGGCCGCGTACACGCCCGGGCTGGAGGTTCGGCTGACCTTGTCGGTCCAGATGTGGCCGGACTCCTTGAGCTTGACCCCGGACTCCTCGAGGTTCATGCCCGCGGTGTTGGGGATCGCGCCGACCGCCATCAGGCAGTGCGTGCCGGAGATGACCCGGCCGTCGGCCAGCGTCACCTCGACCCGGTCGCCGACGCGCTTGGCCGACTCGGCGCGGGAGCGGGAGATGACGTTCATGCCGCGGCGGCGGAAGACGTCCTCCAGCACCGCGGCGGCGTCCGGGTCCTCGCCCGGCAGCACCCGGTCGCGGGAGGAGACGAGGGTGACCCGGGAGCCCAGCGCCTGGTACGCGCCGGCGAACTCGGCGCCGGTGACGCCGGAACCGACCACGATCAGCTCCTCGGGCAGCTCCTCGAGGTCGTAGACCTGCGTCCAGTTCAGGATCCGCTCGCCGTCCGGCTGCGCGTCCGGGATCTCGCGCGGGTGCCCGCCGGTGGCGATCAGCACCGCGTCCGCGGTCAGGATCGTCTCGGTGCCGTCGGCGGCCGTGACGATCACGTCGCGGGTGCCGTCGATGCCCTGCGGGCCGCCGAGCTTGCCGCGGCCGCGCAGGACCTTGGCGCCGGCCCGGGTGACCGAGGCGGTGATGTCGTGCGACTGGGCCAGCGCCAGCCGCTTCACACGCCGGTTGACCTTGCCGAGGTCCACGCCCACCACGCGGGCCGCCTGCTCCAGCGGCGGGGTGTCGTCGGCGACGATGATGCCGAGCTCTTCGTACGAGGAGTCGAAGGTGGTCATCACCTCCGCCGTCGCGATGAGGGTCTTCGACGGCACGCAGTCGGTGAGCACCGACGCCCCGCCCAGACCGTCGCAGTCGACGACGGTCACCTCCGCGCCGAGCTGGGCGCCGACCAGCGCCGCCTCATAGCCGCCGGGTCCGCCGCCGATGATCACGATCCGGGTCACGAAAAGTCCGCCTCACGTCTACCCGGCCGGCTGCCGCCCCGGCCGGGGAATCCGGGGTCTCCCCCGGGGGATGCTGTCCGTACGCCATTGTCCCGCATATTTTCTCGACCCGGTGCTCCCGGTCCCCGCCCGCCGCCCGGGCCGCAGCGGGCCCCGGGCCGGCCGACGCGCCGGGGCCGCGGGCCCTCGCCCACCGACCGGACAGCACGACCCGCCGCCCCTCCCGTACCCTCGACACCATGTCGCTCTACGCCGCGTACGCCGGCAACCTCGACGCGCGGCTGATGACGCGCCGCGCTCCGCACTCCCCGCTGCGTGGCACGGGGTGGCTCAACGGGTGGCGGCTCACCTTCGGCGGTGAGCAGATGGGGTGGGAGGGCGCCCTCGCCACCATCGTCGAGGCCCCCCGCCACCAGGTGTTCGTCGCCCTGTACGACATCGCCCCGCTCGACGAGGACTCGATGGACCGCTGGGAGGGCGTCGGGCTCGACATCTACCGGCGCATGCGGATCCGGGTGGACACCCTGGACGGTGAGGAGCCGGCCTGGGTCTACGTCCTCAACGGCTACGAGGGCGGGCTGCCCTCGGCCCGGTACCTGGGCGAGCTGGCGGACGCGGCCGAGTCGGCCGGCGCCCCGCACGACTACGTGATGGAACTGCGCAAGCGCCCCTGCTGAGGCGCCCTGCCGCGATCCCCGCCGGGATCGCCGCCGGAATCCGCGCCGGGGGCCGCACCACCACGCACCGAGGCCTTTTGTCGGAAACGACAGCGCAACGATCTGAACTACGTAAGCCTGGTCATCTACGCGCGTAGGAAATGAGCGGCTACCCTCGTCCGCGTGAACGCATCTGTTACCGACCCCCACGAGTCCGCCGCTGCCGCCGCGGCCCGCCTGCGCGAGCTCACCGGCGCCGAGACGCACGACGTCGCCCTCGTCATGGGCTCCGGCTGGGCCCCCGCCGCCGAAGCCCTCGGCGCCCCCGAGGCCGAGTTCCCCGTCACCGAACTGCCCGGCTTCCCGCCCCCGGCCGTCGAGGGACACGGCGGCAAGATCCGCTCGTACAAGATCGGCGACAAGCGCGCCCTGCTCTTCCTCGGCCGCACCCACTACTACGAGGGCCGGGGCGTCGCCGCCGTCGCCCACGGCGTGCGCACCGCCGTCGCCGCGGGCTGCAAGACCATCGTGCTGACCAACGGCTGCGGCGGTCTGCGCGAGGGCATGAAGCCCGGTCAGCCGGTCCTGATCAGCGACCACCTCAACCTGACCGCGACCTCGCCGATCGTCGGCGCGAACTTCGTGGACCTCACCGACCTGTACTCGCCGCGGCTGCGCGCGATGTGCAAGGAGATCGACCCCTCCCTCGAAGAGGGCGTCTACGTGCAGTTCCCCGGCCCGCACTACGAGACCCCGGCCGAGATCAACATGATCCGCGTCATGGGCGCCGACCTGGTCGGCATGTCCACCGTCCTCGAGGCCATCGCGGCCCGCGAGGCCGGCGCCGAGGTCCTGGGCATCTCCCTCGTCACCAACCTGGCGGCCGGCCTCTCCGGCGAGCCGCTGAACCACGAGGAGGTCCTGCAGGCGGGCCGCGACTCGGCCGCCCGCATGGGGCAGCTGCTCACCCAGGTCCTCGCCCGGATCTGAGCCCCGCGACGCCAGACGTACGTACGAGAAGAGGCGGATGAAGTGCAGGACGATCTGATCGCGCGGGCCGGGGCCTGGCTGGCCGAGGACCCGGACCCGGAGACGGCCGCGGAGCTCGAGGCGCTCCTCGACGCCGGCGACACCGCCGAGCTGGCCGCCCGCTTCTCGGGCACCCTCCAGTTCGGCACCGCCGGACTGCGCGGCGAGCTCGGCGCGGGCCCGATGCGGATGAACCGCTCGGTGGTCATCCGGGCCGCGGCCGGCCTGGCCGGCTACCTGAAGGCCCAGGGCCACGCCGGCGGCCTGGTCGTGGTCGGCTACGACGCGCGCTACAAGTCCGCCGACTTCGCGCGCGACACCGCCGCCGTGATGACCGGCGCCGGGCTGCGCGCCGCGGTGCTGCCGCGCCCGCTGCCCACGCCCGTCCTCGCGTACGCCATAAGGCACCTGGGCGCCGTGGCCGGCGTCGAGGTCACCGCCAGCCACAACCCGCCCCGGGACAACGGCTACAAGGTGTACCTGGGCGACGGCTCGCAGATCGTCTCGCCCGCCGACGCGGAAATCGCCGGGCACATCGAGGCGGTCGGCGCGCTGGCGGACGTCCCGCGTCCGGCGGACGGCTGGCTGCAGCTCGACGAGGAGGTCCTGGAGGCCTACCTGGCGCGCACCGACGCGGTCCTGACCGCCGGGTCCCCGCGCTCGGTGCGGACCGTCTACACGGCCATGCACGGCGTCGGCAAGGACGTCGTGCTGGCGGCCTTCGCCCGCGCCGGCTTCCCCGCGCCGGTGCTCGTCGAGGAGCAGGCCGAGCCGGACCCGGCCTTCCCCACGGTCGCCTTCCCCAACCCGGAGGAGCCGGGGGCCATGGACCTGGCCTTCGCCACCGCCGCGCGGGTGCACCCGGACATCGTGATCGCCAACGACCCGGACGCGGACCGCTGCGCGGTGGCCGTACCGGACGACTCCGCGGCGGCCGGCTGGCGGATGCTGCGCGGCGACGAGGTCGGCGCGCTGCTCGCGGCGCACCTGGTCCACAAGGGCGCCAAGGGCACCTTCGCCGAGTCGATCGTCTCCTCCTCGCTGCTGGGCCGGATCGCCGAGGCGGCCGGACTGCCGTACGAGGAGACCCTGACCGGCTTCAAGTGGATCTCGCGGGTCGAGGGGCTGCGCTACGGCTACGAGGAGGCGCTGGGCTACTGCGTCGACCCGGCCGGGGTGCGCGACAAGGACGGCATCACCGCCGCCCTGCTGGTCGCCGAACTGGCCTCCGAGCTCAAGGAGCGGGGCCGGACGCTGACCGACCTGCTGGACGACCTGGCGATGGAGCACGGCCTGCACGCCACCGACCAGCTCTCGGTGCGGGTCGAGGACCTGTCGGTCATCGCGGACGCGATGAAGGCGCTGCGCGCCGCCCCGCCGGCCTCGCTGGCCGGGCTGCGGGTGGTCTCCGCGGAGGACCTGGCGGAGGGCTCGGCGAAGCTGCCGCCCACCGACGGGCTGCGCTACTACCTCGAGGGTGCGTACAAGGCGCGGGTCATCGTCCGCCCCTCGGGCACCGAGCCCAAGCTGAAGTGCTACCTGGAGGTCGTGGTCCCGGTGGCCGACGCCTCCGACCTGGTCTCCGCCCGGGCCCGCGGCGCGGGCGTGCTGACCAGCATCAAGCACGACCTCTCGGCGGCCATGGGGCTCTGAGCCGGCTCGTACGGAGGGCCCCGGACCGCACGGTCCGGGGCCCTTCTGCGTCCCGGCGCGCGCCCGCGGCGACTCCGTGCTGTGCTCGAAGGACAAGGGCACTGCGAGCACGGGAGGAACCATGGCCACGAGCAAGCTGCGCGCCCGCGACATCATGACCGAAGGCGTCCAGTGCGTCGGCGAGCACCAGTCCCTGCTGGAGGCGTGCGTCCTGATGCGGGACCTGAACGTGGGCTGTCTGCCGATCTGCGGCGACGACCAGCGCCTCCAGGGGCTGATCACCGACCGCGACGTCGTGATCAAGTGCTGTGCCGAGGGCCTGGACCCGGCCACCATGAAGGCCGGGGACCTGGGCGGCGCGCTGCACTGGGTGGACGCGGAGGCCTCGGCGACCGAGGCCGTGGACACCATGGAGGTGCACCAGATCAAGCGGCTGCCGGTGATCGACGTGGTCAACGGACACCGGCTGATCGGCATGATCACGGAGGCGAACATCGCCAAGAACCTGTCGGACGCGGACATCGCGGAGTTCGCGATGCGCGTCTACACCCACTGACGAGGGGGCGGTACCACCCCGCCCGGCCACCACGGGCGTCCCGGGCGCGCCGGACCGGAGCCGGCCGGCGCGCCCGGGACCGGGTCAGCCCTGTCGGGGCTCCGGCTTGAGGACCGCGAAGGCCGCGGCGTGCCCGTCGGCCAGCCAGGCCATCCGGCCGACGCCGTCCAGGTCCATCGCGGGCATCACCACCGAGCCGCCCGCCGCCTCGGCCCTGCGCACCGTCTCGTCGGTGTCGGAGACCATGAAGTACGGGATCCACTGCGCGGGCATCGGCGCCTGGGCGGGGGCCACGTCGGTCGGGGCCACCCCGCCGAAGGACGCGTCCTGGATGTCGCCGTCGGCGGTGGACAGCACCCGGTAGGTCATCCCGGGGGTCGGCATGTCCTGGTGGCGCCAGCCGAAGAGGCCGTTGTAGAAGCCGATCGAGGCCAGGGGGTCGGCGGCCATCAGCTCGACCCACAGGAGCGTGCCCTCCTCGGAGGTCCGGCCCAGCCCCTTGGTCCGGCCGGGCTCCCAGACCGCGAACCCGGCGCCGCCGGGGTCGGTGAACTGGGCCAGCCGGCCCTCCCCCATCACGTCCATGACCTCGGCGCGGACGGTGCCGCCGGCCTTGGTGACGGCCGCGGCGGTGGCGTCGGCGTCGTCGCTCTGGAAGTAGACCGTCCACGCGGACGAGGCGCCCTCCTCGGTGAGCGGGCCGACCGCGCCGACGGTCTGCCCGCCGAGCTGGAAGAAGCCGTAGCCGCCGGCCTCGGGGCCCGCCGAGACGAACTCCCAGCCGAAGACCTGCTGGTAGAAGCCGGCGGTGGCCCCGGTGTCCGGGGAGCCGAGGTCGATCCAGTTGGGCGAACCGTGGACGTAGTCGGTGCCGAGCATGGGGGCCTCCTTGGGTACGCGTGCGTCCGTACGTGCGTCCGAGCCACGATGTCCGACCCGTACCCGGCCCGCCCGCGGCCACACCGCCGTGTCATCCCTCCGGGGGAACACCCGAGCGAGTCGCGGCCGACCCGGACCGCGCAGCGGTATGCGCGGACGGCCCCTTACCGCCGCGCCGAAGGCGCCGGCGTGGGACGGACGATCTCGCCGAGCGTCGGCACCGCCTCCGGTCTGGCGCGGACCGCCTCCGTGCACTCCCAGGCGCGGGGCGGGTCGGTGTCCGGGCCGCCCAGGACCACCGGGCCGGTGGAGCCGAGGGCCCCGCTGTCCGCGAAGGTGCAGACGATCTGCGCCAGGGCCAGCGGCGGCAGGTCCTCGGGCTTGCGGCTCAGCCGCAGGGTGCCCTTCGGGTCCCCGGTCCGGGCCGGCGCCACGTCCAGCCCGGCCGGCACACCGGTGGAGAAGCCGGCGTCCCGCTCCTCCTGCGAGGGCGTCCGCTCCAGCTCGCTCAGCAGTGCCTGCGCCTCGTGCAGCGGCCGCTTGTCGATGCCCTCGAGCACCCGCTCCAGCCCGACCAGCTGGGATCCGCAGACCAGTTCGACCGTGGCCCGCACCCCCTCGCGGACCGCCGGCCGGTCGTCCGCCGCCGGCGTGTCGCAGGAGACCCGGGAGGGCGCCGCGCCCACGTCGACGGGCACGGTGGTGGCCCGGATCCCGCAGCCGGAACCGAGCAGCGCGAGCGCGACCACCGTCGTCACCCAGCGGGCCCTCATCGCGCACCGGCCTCTCCCAGCGGCGGCACCGGCAGCCGCAGCGTGAACAGCGCGCCCCCGCCGGGGGCGTTCTCGGCGGTGATGTCACCGCCGTGGATGTGGGCGTTCTCCATCGCGATGGAGAGCCCCAGGCCGCTGCCGTCCGACTTCGGCCGGCTGGCGCTGGCCTTGTAGAACCGGTCGAAGACGTGCGGCAGGACCTCCGCCGGGATGCCCGGGCCGTTGTCCTTGACCGCGATGACCAGCGTGTCGCCCTCGGCCCCCGCCTCCGTGCGGATCGACACCCGCACCGGCGAACCGCCGTGCTTGAGGGCGTTGCCGATCAGGTTGGCGAGGATCACGTCGAGCCGGCGCGGGTCCAGCCGGACCATGATGCCGCGGGCCGCGTCCAGTTCGACCGCGTCCAGCCAGGCCCGGGCGTCGATGCAGGCGGTGACCTGGTCGGCCACGTCCACGTCGTCGACGACCAGCCGGGCGGTGCCCGCGTCGAAGCGGGTGACCTCCATCAGGTTCTCGACCAGGACGTTCAGCCGCCGGGTCTCGCTGACCACCAGGGCCACCGCCGGCGCGATCATCGGGTCGAGGTCCTCGATCTCCTCCTCCAGCACCTCGGTGACCGCCGTCAGCGCCGTCAGCGGCGTGCGCAGCTCGTGCGACATGTCCGCCACGAACCGCCGGCTGGACTCCTCGCGGGCACTCATGTCCGCGACCTTCTTCTCCAGCGCCTCGGCGGTCTTGTTGAACGTGTGCGACAGGTCGGCCAGTTCGTCGGTGCCGGACACGTCGAGCCGGGTGTCCAGCTCGCCCTCGCCGAGCCGCCGCGCGGCCTCCCCCAGCCGCTGCACCGGCCGCAGCACGGTGGTCGCCGCGGCCTGGGCCAGCAGCGCGGAGCCGAGCAGCGCCAGGGCCGTGGCGATCCCCAGCGACCAGGCCAGGGAGTTGAGGTCGTCGCGCTCCTGGGCCAGCGACTTGTACATGTAGCCGGTCGGCCCGCCGCCCACGATCCGGGTGCCGCCGACCAGGTACGGGTTGCCGCCGGGCTTCGTCCGCTGCCAGTAGACGTGGTACTGCGCGTCGTTGGCCGCGGTCACCTTCTGACGGTCGTTCACCGCCTGCTGGAGGGAGGACGGTACGTCGGACAGCTCGAAGGCGTCGGGCCCCGCGGAGCCCACCACCCGCCGGCCGTCCGGCTTCTCGTCCACCAGCAGCACGCTGTAGCCCGGACTGGAACCGGCCATCAGCTCGGCCGTGCGCTGCAGTTCCTCCGGGGTCGGGTCGCCCGGCAGGGCCGCGGCGCGGTTCTGCATCTCCTGCCGGAAGTCACCGAGCGCGGCGTCCTGCGTCCGGGTGAGCACCGCCTCGCGGTTGAGCCAGTAGGCGATCCCGGAGGCGGAGACGGCGGCGGTCAGCGCGACCAGCCCGAACACGACCATGAGCCGCAGCCGCAGGCTGGTCCAGCGCCGGCCCGCGAACAGGGCTCGGATCACTGCGGGGAGTCCAGTCGGTAGCCGACGCCCCGGACCGTTCGGATCAGCGTGGGCGAGGAGGGCACTTCCTCGACCTTCGCGCGCAGCCGCTGCACGCAGGCGTCGACGAGCCGCGAGTCGCCCAGGTAGTCGTGCTCCCACACCAGCCGCAGCAGCTGCTGGCGGGAGAGCGCCTGGCCGGGCCGGCGGCTCAGTTCGAGGAGGAGGCGCAGCTCGGTCGGCGTGAGCTGCAGGTCCTCGCCGTTCTTGGTCACCGTCATGGCGGAGCGGTCGATGACCAGCGAACCGAAGACGGCGGAGTCGGTGGCCTCGCGCTCGCCGCGGCGCAGCACGGCCCGGATCCGGGCGTCGAGCACCCGGCCCTGGACGGGCTTGACGACGTAGTCGTCCGCGCCCGACTCCAGGCCGACGACCACGTCGATGTCGTCGTTGCGCGCGGTCAGCAGGATGATCGGCAGCTGGTCGGTGCGGCGGATCCGCCGGCACACCTCGAAGCCGTCGATCCCGGGCAGCATGACGTCGAGCACGATCAGGTCCGGCCGCTGCTCGCGGAGCAGCTTCAGGCCGTCCTCGCCCGTCGCCGCAGTGGCCACGCGGTGGCCCTGGCGGGACAGGGAGAGCTCGAGGGCCGTGCGGATGGCGTCATCGTCCTCGATCAGCAACAGGAAGGGCACCCGCTCATTCTGTCCCATGGTCCGGCGCGGCTCGACCGTCAGGACCGTTCGTCTTGGGTCCGCGCGGGCCGGCGGCGGGCCCGGCGGGCCCCCGCCGGAGCTTTCCCGCCAGAGCTCCCCCGGGCGCCCGGTCGCTGTGACAGGCCTGTGACAGTCGACGGACACCCCGGTTATGTGGGCCGGGCAGAGTTCTGGTCAACGGAACGAAGCAGACTCCACGACGGGGGGCGCGAGATGAACACGCTGCACAGCACCACGACCAGCGCGGTTGTCACGCGGCTGCACGATGTGACCCGCCGGGCGGGTGTCCGTACGGCCGCCCGTCCGCGGCCGGCACACGTGGTGGCCATCGACGCGAACACGTACGCGGTGCCGGTGACGGTTCCCGCCCAGCGCCGCCTTTCCGCCAACGCGGAGGCCGAGTTCACCGCCTACGTCCAGGAGCGCCGGGCCTCGCTGTACGCGACGGCCTACCACCTGACGGGCGACCGCCACGAGGCCGAGGACCTGCTGCAGAGCGCGCTCTTCTCCACGTACCGCGCCTGGGACCGGATCACGGACAAGGCCGCGGTCGGCGGGTACCTCCGCCGCACCATGACCAACCTGCACATCAGCGCCTGGCGCCGGCGCAAGCTCAACGAGTACCCGACGGAGGAGCTGCCGGAGACGGTGGGCGAGACCGACGCGATGCGCGGCACGGAGCTGCGCGCGGTGCTCTGGCAGGCGCTGGCGAAGCTGCCCGAGCCGCAGCGCACGATGCTCGTGCTGCGGTACTACGAAGGCCGGACCGACCCGGAGATCGCCGACATCCTGGACATCAGCGTCGGCACCGTGAAGTCGAGCATCTGGCGCTCGCTGCGCCGCCTGCGGGAGGACGAGGCCCTGAGCTTCGGCCCGACCCAGGCCGAGTGCTTCGGCGAGCTGGTCGCCTAGCGGCCATGAGACGGGTCGGTGGCGTCGTCGCACACGCCACCGGCCGGGCACCACGCGGCCAAGGGGGCCGTCCCGCGGGGGTGGGACGGGGCCGAGGGGGACGAGGGAGCGGGACCGGAAGCCGTCGGGGGTCGGCGACCGGTTCCGCTCCCTCTTTTTTGCGTACGGGTGCTGCGGGTACGGGCCTGCGCACGGGAGGCGACCCGCGGGGGCGGGTCAGGCGCCGGCGGCGGCCTTGGCCACGCGGTGCCGGCCCGCGGCGGCCGCGGCCAGCCGGCCCAGCGCCTCGTCCCGGGCACAGGCGTGCGCCCCCAGGGCGGTGTGCCGGGCCACGATCCCGCGCTCGGCGCGCATCAGCCGCCAGCCGCGGCGGACCAGGAACAGCGCGGACTTCCGGCCCTCGCGCAGGTCCCGGGCGAGCCGGCGGCGGAAGGTCGTGGCGGGGCGGCCGCGCAGGCAGATGGCGTCGGCGAGCAGCCCCAGCTCCTCGCAGCGGGCCACGATGTCGGCCGCGAAGATGCCCTCGGCGATGAAGAGCGGGGTGCGGGAGATGTCCAGGACCTCCGCGCCGGTGCGCGAGCTGGTCGAGATGTCGTAGACCGGCACCCGGGTGCGCCCGGTCCGGCACAGCTCGGCCACCGCGGCGACCGCGGCCTCGGTGTCCCAGGACAGCGGGGAGTCCCAGTCGATGTCGGAACTGCCCGGCACCTGCGGGAGCGAGGGGTCGTCCCCCTCCTTGTAGAAGTCGTCCAGGCGCAGCACCGGCAGCCCGGACCGCGCCGCAAGGGAGGACTTGCCCGACCCCGAGGGACCCGTCAGCAGGACGACGCGCGTCGGAAGAGGAGATGAACAGCTCACGGGACACCAGTGTGGCGCATTACCCCGCGTAGGGGACTCCCTCCGGGGCCCGTTGGTATTCAGCATCACACCTCCACTACGCTGCGTGCCCGTCCGATCACCGGCCTCGAGCGACTTCAGGCGGATTCCATGGCACGTCACGCACTCCCCGGCAGCAAGCGGCGCACCCTGCTCAGTGCAGGTCTGACGGTCTCGATGGCCGGGGCGGCCCTCGGGCTGGCCGGGGCGGCCGCGCAGGCCGACCAGATCTCGGTGCCGCACGCGCTGGCCGGCACCCTCGGGCCGCTGAAGGGGCTCCAGGTGGACCCGCTGGCCAACACGGGCGTGGACCCGCTGGACAACGGCGTGGGGACCTCGGTCGGGGACTTCAAGCCGGTCAGCACCAAGGCCGTCACGGACACCATCACCAAGGGCGCCAAGATCGGCGAGCTGCCGGGGGTCGCCCTGCTGTCGCCGCTGCTGCCGGGCTGAGGCCCCGCGGCCCCGGGTGCGCCGGAGCCCCCGACCGCGGAAGAGCGGCCGGGGGCTCCGGTGTGCCGTACGGGGCGGCTAGTACGCCGAGCCGGAGGCGCCCAGCGAACCCGTGGGGTGCCAGACGGTCTTGGTCTCCAGGAAGGCGGTCATCCGCCGGGTGTCCTGGTCGGCGCTCCAGTCGTCCACAGGCTGTGGACGCAGCACGCGCTTGAGGTTGTCGGCCGCGGCGATCTCCAGCTCCTTGGCCAGCGCCGCGTCGGCGCCCGCCAGGTCGATGGCGTTGACGTCCTGGTGCGCGGCCAGGTGCGGACCCATCTCGGCGGCCTTGCCGGACAGGATGTTGACCACGCCGCCCGGCAGGTCGGAGGTGGCCAGCACCTCGCCCAGGGACAGGGCCGGCAGCGGGGCCTTCTCGCTGGCGATGACCACGGCGGTGTTGCCGGTGGCGATCACCGGGGCGATCACCGAGACCAGGCCGAGGAAGGACGACTCCTGCGGGGCGACGACGGTGACCACGCCGGTCGGCTCCGGGGTGGAGAGGTTGAAGTAGGGGCCGGCGACCGGGTTGGCCCCGCCCACGACCTGGCCGATCTTGTCCGTCCAGCCGGCGTACCAGACCCAGCGGTCGATGGCCTGGTCCACGACGGCGCCGGCCTTGGACTTGGACAGCCCCTCGGCCTCGGCGACCTCGCGGACGAACTGCTCCCGGCGGCCCTCGAGCATCTCGGCGACGCGGTAGAGGACCTGGCCGCGGTTGTAGGCGGTGGCGCCCGACCAGCCGCCGAAGGCCTTGCGGGCGGCGACCACGGCGTCCCGGGCGTCCTTGCGGGAGGACAGCGGGGCGTTGGCGAGCCACTTGCCCTTAGTGTCGGTCACCTCGTACACCCGGCCGCTCTCGGATCGCGGGAACTTGCCCCCGACGTACAGCTTGTAGGTCTTGAAGACGTTCAGACGCGTCGACTCAGACATCGAGGTAGGCCTCCAGACCGTGCCGGCCGCCCTCGCGGCCGAAGCCCGACTCCTTGTAGCCGCCGAACGGCGAGGTCGGGTCGAACTTGTTGAACGTGTTGGCCCACACGACGCCGGCCCGCAGCTTGGACGCGACGGCCAGGATCCGGGAGCCCTTCTCGGTCCAGATGCCGGCGGACAGGCCGTACTGGCTGTTGTTCGCCTTGGCCACGGCCTCGTCGGGGGTGCGGAAGGTCAGCACGGAGAGCACCGGGCCGAAGATCTCGTCGCGGGCGATGGTGTGCGCCTGGGTGACGTTGGTGAAGAGCGTCGGGGCGAACCAGTAGCCGGCGGACGGGATCTCGCAGGCCGGGGACCAGCGCTCGGCGCCCTCGGCCTCGCCGGTCTCGGCGAGGGCCGTGATCCGGGCGAGCTGCTCGGCGGAGTTGATCGCGCCGATGTCGGTGTTCTTGTCGAGCGGGTCGCCCAGCCGCAGGGTGGACAGCCGGCGCTTGAGGGAGTCCAGCAGCTCGTCGTGGATCGACTCCTGGACCAGCAGCCGGGAGCCCGCGCAGCAGACCTGGCCCTGGTTGAAGAAGATGCCGCCGACGATGCCCTCGACGGCCTGGTCGATGGGAGCGTCGTCGAAGACGATGTTGGCGCCCTTGCCGCCCAGCTCCAGGGTGACCTTCTTGTCGGTGCCGGCGACCTGGCGGGCGATGGCCTTGCCGACCGCGGTGGAGCCGGTGAAGGCGACCTTGTTGACGTCCGGGTGCGCGACCAGGGCCGCGCCCGCCTCGCCGTAGCCGGGGAGGATGTTGACGACGCCCTTGGGCAGGCCCGCCTGGCGGCAGATGTCCGCGAAGAACAGCGCCGACAGCGGCGTGGTCTCGGCCGGCTTGAGGACCACGGTGTTGCCGGTGGCCAGCGCCGGGGCGATCTTCCACGCCAGCATCAGCAGCGGGAAGTTCCACGGGATGACCTGGCCGGCCACGCCGAGCGGGCGCGGGTTCGCGCCGTAGCCGGCGTGGTCGAGCTTGTCGGCCCAGCCCGCGTAGTAGAAGAAGTGCGCGGCGACCAGCGGGAGGTCCGCGTCGCGGGTCTCCTTGATCGGCTTGCCGTTGTCCAGGGTCTCCAGGACGGCCAGCTCGCGGCTGCGCTCCTGGATGATCCGGGCGATCCGGAAGAGGTACTTGGCGCGCTCGGAACCGGGCAGCGCGGACCACTTCTCGAAGGCCTTGCGGGCGGCCTGGACGGCCCGGTCCACATCGGCGGTGCCGGCCTGGGCGACCTCGGCCAGCACCTCCTCGGAGGAGGGGCTGACGGTCTTGAAGACCTTGCCGTCGGCGGCCTCGGTGAACTCTCCGTCGATGAAGAGGCCGTAGGAGGGCGCGATGTCGACGACCGAGCGCGACTCGGGGGCCGGTGCGTAGTCGAATGCAGATGCCATGGTGATCAGTCCACCGTCACGTAGTCGGGACCGGAGTAACGCCCGGTGCTCAGCTTCTGGCGCTGCATGAGCAGGTCGTTCAGCAGGCTGGAGGCGCCGAACCGGAACCATTCGTTGGTCAGCCAGTCCTCGCCCGCGGTCTCGTTGACCAGGACCAGGAACTTGATCGCGTCCTTGGTGGTCCGGATGCCGCCGGCCGGCTTCACACCGATCTGGATTCCAGTCTGCGCCTTGTAGTCGCGGACGGCCTCGAGCATCAGGAGGGTGTTGGCGGGGGTGGCGTTGACCCCGACCTTGCCGGTGGAGGTCTTGATGAAGTCGGCACCGGCGAGCATGCCGATCCAGGAGGCGCGGCGGATGTTGTCGTAGGTCGACAGCTCGCCGGTCTCGAAGATGACCTTCAGCCGGGCGGCCGTGCCGTCCTCCCGGACGCAGGCCTCCTTCACGGCGCTGATCAGCTCGTAGGTCTCCAGGTACCGGCCGGCGAGGAAGGCGCCCCGGTCGATGACCATGTCGATCTCGTCGGCACCGGCGGCGACGGCGTCGCGGGTGTCGGCGAGCTTGACCGGCAGTGCGGCCCGGCCGGCCGGGAAGGCGGTGGCGACCGAGGCGACCTTGACGTCGGCGCCGTTCAGGGCGGCCTTGGCGGTGGCCACCATGTCGGGGTAGACGCAGACCGCGGCGGTCATGGGGGTCGTCCGGTCGGTCGGATCGGGGTTGACGGCCTTGGCGGAGAGCGCCCGGACCTTGCCCGGGGTGTCCGCGCCTTCCAGCGTCGTCAGGTCGATCATCGAGATGGCCAGGTCGATGGCGTACGCCTTGGCCGTCGTCTTGATCGAGCGGGTACCGAGCGCGGCCGCGCGGGCTTCCAGGCCGACGGCGTCGACGCCGGGCAGCCCGTGGAGGAAGCGGCGCAGTGCGCTGTCGGACCTCGTCACGTCAGCGAATGCGGGAGATGTGGTGGGCATGGTCACCAGATGAGCATATCTACGCGCGTAGCGACCTGTCACCCCCCAGCGCTCCTCCGAGCCGTACGTGACGCATCTGTGACGGGAGCGGGTCCGCCCGGCGCTCCGTCCGGGCCCGCGGAAGGCGGGTCCGCCCTTCTCGTCGCCGGCCGGGGCGTGAGGCAGAATCGACCCCATGACGAACCCCCCGAGCCCCGCCGAGCCGGTCTACGCGGACCGCGTCTACCGCTCCCCCGCCGCGCTGGTGGCGGGTGTGCTGCTGCTCGGGCTCGTCGCCTGGATCGGCGGGGACGCCCTGCTGCGGGGCGACGGCTGGACCCCCTGGATCGCCGCGGCCGGCCTGCTGGTCGCGGTCCCGCTGATCGTCGCCTTCACGCTCCGCCCGGCCGTGCAGGCCAACGACGACCGACTGCGGGTGCGCAACCCCTTCCGGCTGGTGACCGCCCCCTGGGCGGCCGTCGAACACCTGCGCTCCGGGTACTCGGTCGAGCTGTTCGCGGGCGGCGCCAAGTACCAGCTCTGGTCCATCCCGGTCTCCCTGCGCGAGCGCAAGCGGGCCAACCGCGGCGCCATCGGGGCCCGGCCGGGCGTCTTCGGCCGCAGCGGCCGGGAGGCCGGCTCCGGTACGGAGGCCGTGGCCGCGGCCGGCGAGCAGACCCGCCGGGCCACCGCGGACCGCACCGTCGACGAGCTGAACGACCTGCACCAGCGGTGCGCCGGCCGGCCCGGCGCCCAGGGCCCGGTCACCGTCCGCTGGGCGTACGAGATCCTCGCCCCGCTGGCCGCGGGGCTGGTGCTGCTGGGCGTGGTGCTGGGCCTGCGGTAGGGCGCCCGCGACCGCGGCCGACCGGGCCCGCGTCACCCTGCGTCACCTCACACGCACGTTCGGGAATGTGTGATTCCGGCCGCGTGGCCCGCCCGGCGGAACCGCCACCACGCACTATGGCGTCCCTCGGGGTGTGCAACAGCGTCATGAGCTGGGCGGCGGCGCCGCCCTACGACTCCGGGCCGTGAGCGGCGTACTGCTCCTCGCGCACCTCGTACTGGTCGGCTGGGTGACCCTGAGACCGCTGGACGTGCCCTGGGCCGCGGCGGCGAACATGACCCCGCTGGACGGCATCCGCGCCGACCTCGCCTACGAGCCGCTGGAGGCGGCCCGGCGGATCGGCGAGGGGCTGGTGCTGCTGGCCCCCCTGGGTGTGCTGCTCCCCCTGGCCCTGGGCCGGATCGGGGGTTCACCGCTGGCCTCCCTGCTGCGCACCACCGCCACCGGCGCCCTGGTCTCGCTGGGCATCATCCTGCTCCAGACGGGCGTGCCGGGGCAGGTCGCCGACGTGGACTCGCTCCTGCTCAACACCCTCGGGGTGGCGCTGGCGCACCTGGCCGTGGTGCCGGTGCTGCGAGCGCGGCTGCGGCGCGGGCGGTCGGCGGTACCCGCCTCTCAGGGGCCGCCCGGAGACGACCCTCAGGGGTCGACCCCGAGGGTTTCCAGGGTCGGCATCGGCCCGTGGGGCGACGTCCTGTCGGCGGTGCCGCGGGAGTATTGAGACATCGCAGAAAGCGAGCAGACCGAAGGAGAAACCCCATGAGCGCGCCCCTCGTCCGACCGGCCAACGGCCGCATGATCGGCGGCGTCTGCGCCGCGCTGGCGCAGCGCTTCGGGACCTCGGCCACCACGATGCGGGTGATCTTCCTGGCCTCCTGCCTGCTGCCCGGCCCGCAGTTCCTCCTGTACCTGGCCCTGTGGGCCCTGGTGCCGTCGGAGCGCAGCCCCAAGGCCGCCTGGTAGTTCCCGCCCGGCCGGCCCCGTCGGCTCAGCGCCCCGCCGCCACCTTCGCCACCTGCCGGTCCGCCACCTCGTGCGGTACCTGCGCCGGCTTCGAGGCCGCGGCGACGTTCAGGGCCATCAGGCGGATCACGGTCGGCCCCTTGCGGACGACCACGACGTGGATCGGGGCCGAGACGCCCTCGGCGGTGGCCGTGGTGGTCCAGCTGACGCTCTCGTCGCCGCCGACTGCATAGGGCGCCGGGCGGACGTCGCGGTAGGTGCCGCTCTGCTGCTGGATGGCGGCGGTGAAGCCGTCGCCACAGGCGCGGACGGCCCGCCGGAGCCTGGCGAGGAGCTGTTCCGCCCCGGCTTCGGAGTAGGTGCTGAGCGAGGCGGAGACCGCGAGGCCGAGCTGCTTCTGGGAGCCGATGCCCCGGTTGACGGTCTCACCCGCGGCCGGGTCCGGCTTGTCGCCCATCACGTCCGCCAGCGGCTGGCAGGCCTTCTTGTCGGCCTGCGGCTGCCCGTCGGGCGCGGCCGGGTTCTTGGCCTGGGCCGAGATCTGGTAGCCGGGCAGGTCGCCCTGGACCAGGGCGGCCCGCTCCAGGGGCGTGCCGGGCGCACGGGTGGCGCCGGCCGGGGAACCGGCCGACGGACCGGAGGAGGGGCCCGGCGTGGCGCCGGAGGTGGCCGGGGCTTCGGCGCCCTTCCCCTCGGGTGCGGCCGCCGGGCCGCCGTCGCCGCCGGACGAGCAGCCCGCGGCGAAGAGCAGCACGGGCACCGTGAGGAGCGCAGCCGCGCCCCCGACCTTCACGCGCATGGTTCGGAACCCCATCATCCGTATGTCCTGCGGCAGTTGTCGGCGATGCTGGCACACCGCACGTCGGGGCGCACACCCGATCGAAAGGGTGTGCGCCCCGGTGCTTGCGCGTTCGAATGACGCAGCTCAGCCGCCGAGCGGCAGACCGCCGGCCAGCGGGATGCCGCCGAGCAGGCCCTGGACCGGGTCCGTGGCCTGGCCACCGGACTGCTCGGCCTGCGCGTCCTGAGAGTGGTTCAGGGTGTTGGCGAGCGGGCCGGCGATCCCGGTGACCGTGTCGAGCGGGCCCGCGGCACCGATGGCCGGGGCGGCGGAAGCGGTGCCGGCGGCGGCTGCGGCTGCGGCGACGCCGAGGGCGACGACACCGAGGGTCCTGGCAGCTGACTTCTTCATGAAATCTCGTCCTTGCGACGGGGAATTGAGCGGCTCCGCAAAGTAGCCATCCCAAACCCCCCACCGCAAACATCCTCAAATACGAGGAAGCGCCCGGGAACCGGGGTTCCCGAGCGCTTCCGCGTACCGCCGGACCGCTTACGCGGAGACAGAACCGCTGGTGGAAGCGGTCTGCCGGAACAGCCACTCCGACTTCAGCTCCGCGTAGCCGGGCTTGATCACGTCGTTGATCATCGCCAGTCGTTCATCGAAAGGAATGAACGCCGACTTCATCGCATTGACGGTGAACCACTGCATGTCGTCGAGCGAATAGCCGAAAGCACCGACCAGGTGCTCGAATTCACGGCTCATGCTGGTGCCGCTCATCAGGCGGTTGTCCGTGTTGACCGTGGCGCGGAAGTGCAGGCGGCGCAGCAGGCCGATCGGGTGCTCGGCGTAGGAGGTGGCCGCACCGGTCTGCAGGTTGGAGGTGGGGCACATCTCCAGGGGGATGCGCTTGTCCCGGACGTAGGACGCCAGCCGCCCGAGGGTGACGCTGCCGTCCTCGGCGACCTCGATGTCGTCGATGATCTTCACGCCGTGGCCGAGCCGGTCGGCGCCGCACCACTGGAGCGCCTGCCAGATCGACGGCAGGCCGAAGGCCTCGCCCGCGTGGATGGTGAAGTGGTTGTTCTCCCGCTTGAGGTACTCGAAGGCGTCCAGGTGGCGGGTGGGAGGGAAGCCGGCCTCGGCGCCGGCGATGTCGAAGCCGACGACGCCGTTGTCCCGGTAGCGGTTGGCCAGTTCGGCGATCTCCAGGGCGCGGGCGGCGTGCCGCATCGCGGTGAGCAGTGCGCCCACCCGGATGCGGTGGCCGTTCTCCTTCGCGCGGCGCTCGCCCTCGCGGAAGCCGTCGTTGACGATCTCGACGACCTCTTCGAGGGTCAGGCCGCCTTCGAGGTGCTGCTCGGGGGCGTAGCGGATCTCGGCGTAGACGACGCCGTCCTCGGCCAGGTCCTCGGCGCACTCGGCGGCGACCCGGAAGAGGCCTTCGCGGGTCTGCATGACGGCGCAGGTGTGCGCGAACGTCTCCAGGTAGCGCGGCAGGGATCCGGAGTCGGCGGCCTCCCGGAACCAGATGCCGAGCTTGTCGGCGTCGGTCTCGGGGAGGTTCTCGTAGCCCACCTGGGCGGCCAGCTCGATGATCGTCCCGGGGCGCAGACCGCCGTCCAGGTGGTCGTGCAGCAGCACCTTCGGCGCGCGGCGGATCTGTTCGGGGGTCGGCAGGTTGAGAGTCTCGCTCGTCATCTCCGCACTGTAACTCCTACGCGCGTAGAGTTCGTCGGCGACCGCCGCGGTCGATACGTAACAGTGACCGTGCGGACGGGTGGCGTACACCTCCGCGTCTGAGACTGTTCCGCCATGGCACAGCATGCGACCCGTCTGGGACGGGCGAACGGCGCGGGTGGCGCGGTCAGCGGCGTGGTGCTCCTCCTCCCCGGTTCCTCCCGGCTCGCGCCGGGCCCGGTGCACCGGCTGACCCGGGCGCTGAGCCGGGCCGGTACGGCGGAGGGCCTGGTCACGCACGTGGTGCGGTACGGGAGAACGGAAGCCGGCGGCGGGGCGCTCACCGAGGCCGCCGAGTGGGGTGCGGCCGAGGCGCTGCGCCGGTACGGGGACGTGCCGATATGCCTGGCGGGGTACGGGGACGGCGCCCTGGCCGCGCTCCGGGCGGCCGGCCACGAGGGCGTCAACTCCGCGCTGGCGCTTGCCCCTTGCGTGCCGGAGGGGGAGTTCGGCAACTCCCCGGAACCGGTGAAGCAGCTCTCCGGGCGCCGGGTCCTGATCGTCCACGGCACCAACGACTCGCGTACCGACCCGGAGTTGTCCTTCCATCTGGCGGCCCGCGCGAAGAAGGCCAACCGGAACACCTGCCGCTTCGAGGTGCACTCGGACGGGCACGGCCTGCGCGAGCACCGCGCCGAAGTCGTGGCGCTGGCCGTGGACTTCGTCCTCGGCTCGGTCTTCACCGGGCGCTACTCGCGGCCGGTGACCGACGCCCTGGCGGCGCCCCCGCCGCTGGGCCTGCGGATGCCCCTCGCCTCCGGCTTCGGCCGGGCGCTGCGCGGCTGACCCGGGTGCCGGGGCGGGCCCTGGAGGCCGTACCGAGCGGTGCTGGAGCGGGCCTCGGCCCCCTCTCGAGCGAGGGGCCCTAGTCCATGGTGAACCGGGCGTCCCCCCACACCGCGTGGAAGGGGGCGTTCACCGTGCCCGCGGGGCGCCGGGTGACCTCGACCTCGATGGTCAGCCGCCGGGCACCCGCGACGTCCAGGTCGATCGTGCGCTCCTCGCCCACCGCCAGGGTGGCGCCGGAGTCCACGGGAGTGCGGTCGCGCTCGACCTGGAAGAAGGCCGCGGAGCCGTCCTGCGTCCGGTCGTCGAAGCCGGTCACCGCCTTGAAGTGCCGCATTCCCGGAGGGATGTTGTACGTCACGGTCAGGCGACCGGATGCGAAGGAGCTGGGGGCGTGGACGATGCTGTTCCCGTAGGTCCGACCGCCCATCTCGACGGTGCCGGTCCGCGTCCAGTTGCCCAGCCCGCCGACCGGATCGAGGGCTGCGAGGTACTGGATGCGGGGCTGCGGCGCGGGATCGGCGGGCTCGTCACCGGGCGGGCTCTCCGGGGGCTCCGTACGCGGCGCGGCCGTGGTGGGCTCCGCAGTATCGGCCGGCGGGGGCTCCGGCGACCGCGTCACCTCGTCGCCGCCGGGCGGCGCGGTGGGCGTCGGCGAGAGCGGGGCGAGCGCGGTCGGCTGCGCGCCGCCGCTCTGCGGGCCCGCGGCTCCGTGGGAGTCGTCCGCTGAGAACAGGTTGGTGAGGACAGTGATGAGGCCGCCGACGAGGGCCAGCGCCAGGCCGACCTTGAAGGCCTCGCTCTGCCACCACGGCTTCGGATTGACCGTTCCCACGCCCGTCCCCCTGAGTGCTGGGCCGCCAGTCGGTGGCCGCGATGCTACACCCGGGGAGCAGGTCTCCAACTTCATTCGATAGTACGGAATTTACGGACCGACGGGACGGGGCAGGCGGGGCCCCAGGAGTTCCGTGGCACGGGAGAGGGTGGCCGCCAGCTCGAAGGCGGTCGGGGCGGTGGCCAGCACCCAGGCGTGGTGCCGGCCGCCGGTGGGCGGGTGCCGGACCACCGCACCGGGCGGGATCCGCAGGGCCACCCGGACCACCCCCGGCAGCGCCCGGATCCCGGCCAGCCCGGCGAGCGGGACCGGTCCGGCCGGGAAGTCGAGGTAGCGCACGCCCGCGTGGGCGGCCCGGGGCCGGCCGGGCGGGCCGGGCAGCCCCAGCCCGGCCGCCACCGCCAGCGCGTACGGGTCCGTGCCGTGGGCCAGCCGCAGCAGCGCGGCCAGTTCCTCGCCGCCGGGCCGGGCGTGGCACTCCACCAGCCGGGGCCCGGCCGCGGTGAGGACCAGCTCGGTGTGCGAGGGGCCGTCCCGGTGGCCCGCGAGGTCCAGTACGGCCCGGACCAGCCGCCCCACCTCCTCGCGCACCGCCGGGGCCATCAGGTAGGGCAGCTCGTACCCCTCGGCGGCCAGGGCCGCGCCGCCGGAGGGCAGCCGCCGGGCGCAGCCCAGGATGCGGTGCCGGCCGCCGCGGGACAGGGCCGCCACGGTCAGCTCGGGGCCCTCCAGGAACTCCTCCACCAGCAGGTCGGTGATCCTCGGGTAGGCGGACGCGGCCAGCACCGCGTCGGCCGGGTCGAGGATCCGCCGCACGCCCTCCCCACCGTGGCCCGCGCGGGGCTTGACCACGCACGGGTAGCCGATCAGGTGGGTGAGGAAGGGGACGAGGTCGGCCCGGCCGCAGCGTACGAAGGAGACCGGCCGGCCGCCCAGGGCGTTCACCCGGGCCCGCAGCGAGGCCTTGTCCATGAGGGCGGTGACGGCCCCGACCGGGGTGCCGGGCAGCCCGAGCGCTTCGTTGGCGCGGGCGGCGGCCAGCGCGCCGGCCGCGTCGAAGCCGAAGACGGCGGCACCCTCCCGCAGCTCGGGCCGCTCCCCCAGGGCCCGGACCAGCTCGGCGTGGTCGCGCCAGTCCGCCCGTACCGGCCGATCCGCCCCCTCACGGTCGGACGCCACGGTGCGGTCCGGCGCGACCACCACGGGATGGGCGCCCGCCCTGCGGGCCGCCGCCACGACGGCGGGGAGCGGACCGAGAAGAAAAGCCACCGGCTTCCGCTGTCGCATACCGCGCTCCCCCTCCACGCCGTGCGACCACCATGCCCCGCTGTCATATGCCGGGCGGCGGTTCCGAGGCCTCATCTTGGCGCCTGTCGGAAATCCGAGGGGTTTATAGAACGGCGGTTTCCGGGACGAATACGCACATGCCAGCCGACCACCCCGACCCGCCCGCCGGGCCCGGCCCGGACACCCGTACCGAGGTCCGCACGCCGGCCCCGCCCTGCCCGGACGGGCTCGGACTCGGGCCGGTGGCCCGGGCGCTGTACGCGTACGCGGTGGACCGGTACTCCTTCACGGCGGAGGAGGCGGCCGCCGCGCTGGGCCGGGACCTGGCCGGGGTGCGCACCGCCGTCGGCGAGCTGACCTCGGCGTACCTGCTCCAGCCCGCGCCGGGCCCGGCGGCCGGCCGGCGCTGGAGCGCGGTGGCGCCCCGGGCCGCGGCGGCCCGCGCGCTGGCCCCGCTGACCCGCCGGGTGCGTGAGACCCAGGACGAGATGGACCGGCTGCGGGGTGCGCTGGAGGAGCTGGTCCCGCAGTACGAGGCGGGGGCCGCCCAGCGGGACCTGACCCGGTCGGGCCACCTGGAGCTGGTCACCGACCTGGCGGCGGTGCGCGGGGTGATCGCCGAGCTGGCCGAGTCCTGCGAACACGAACTGCTGACCTCCCAGCCGGGCGGCGGCCGCCCGCAGTCGGCCCTGGAGGAGGCCATCGGCCGGGACGAGGCGATGCTGGCCCGGGGCGTGCGGATCCGCACGATCTACCAGCACACCGCCCGCTACAGCCGGCCCACCGCGGCGTACGTCGAGCGGGTGACCGCGCTCGGGGCGCAGGTGCGGACCCTGGGCGACGGGCTGATGCGGATGCTGGTCTTCGACCGGCACACGGGGGTGATGGGCGTGCGGGACGTGGGCGGGGCGGCGCTGGTGGTCCGGGAGGCGAACGTCGTCCACTTCATGGCCGGTGCGTTCGAGAGGTCCTGGGTGGGGGCGGAGCCCTTCCCCGTCTCCGTCGGGCCGGACCTGGCCCGCACGATCTCGGAGGAACTGCGGCGGACCATCGTCCGGCTGCTGTCGGAGGGCATGGAGGACAAGGTCATCGCGCGGCGGCTGGGCATGTCCCAGCGGACCTGTCAGCGGCACATTGCCGAGATCATGCGGGCGGTCGGCGCCACCAGCCGCTTCCAGGCCGGCTACCTCCTCCACACGGCCCTGACCTCCCCTCAGCACCCGCCCCCTGACGAGCCGTAGCCCCGCCGCAGGTGGTCGGGCCCGGGGCTGAGCCGCGCTCAGCCCACGTACGGCTCCTGGCCGTCCGGGAGCAGCTTTCCGCGGCGGGAGAGGAGGAAGCGCTTGAAGGCGGCGACCGGTGGGGTGTCGGGGTGGCCGTCGAGCCAGGCGACGCCGATCTCGCGGACGGCCCGGGGGGCGGTGACGGTCAGTTCGACGACGCCGGGGCGGGCCACCGCGGGCGGCGGCAGCAGGGCGACGCCCAGACCGGCGGCGACCAGGCCGCGCAGGGTCTCCGCCTCCTCGCCCTCGAAGGCGACCCGGGGCCGGAAGCCCGCCTCGGCGCACAGGTCGTCGGTGATCCGGCGCAGTCCGTAGCCCGCCTCCAGGGTCACGAAGGTTTCGTCGGCGGCCTCCGCCAGCCGGATCCGGCGCCGCCCGGCCAGCCGGTGGTCGTCGGGCACCACCAGCCGCAGCCGCTGCTCGTCCAGCCGGCGGGCGACCAGGTCCGGCGCCTCCGGGACCGGCGAGGTCAGGCACAGGTCCAGCTCCCCGGCCCGCAGCCGCTCCAGCATCGCCTCGCCGTAGTTCTGCACGAGGGAGAACCGCACCTTGGGGTGGTCGGCGCGGAAGGCCCGCAGCAGGGCGGGTACCGTCTCCGAGCCCAGGGTGTGCAGGAAGCCGAAGGCGACCTTGCCGGTGGCCGGGTCGGCGTCGGCACGGACCGCCTCGGCGGCCCGCCCGACCTCGCCCAGGGCGCGTTCGGTGCCGTCCAGGAAGGCCCGGCCGGACGGGGTGAGGGAGACGCTGCGGCCCTTGCGGACGAAGAGCGCCACCCCGAGGTCGGCCTCCAGCCGGACCATCGCCCGGGACAACGTCGGCTGCGGGACGCCGAGTTCGTGGGCGGCGCGGGTGACGTGCTCGTGCCGGGCGACGGCCGCGAACCAGGCCAGCCGGGGCGCGAGCAACTGTGTCACCAGAGCGTCTTCTTCGTAACGGCTCATCGACATCCACCCCTGTGACCTGTGCTCATACGCCAGTGTATGGATTTCCGGGATTCCATGCATTGGACGCATGAAAAGCATCGGCCTACTTTCGACGTATGCCTCCCGCTCATACCGGGGCACCCGTCACCACGGGTGCCTCCACGCCGTCGTCCCCGCAGCCCCTCTCCCCCGGTGCCGCCGGCTACCGCCGGCTGAGCCTCGCGCTCTTCGCCGCCGGACTCGCGGCCTTCGCCCTCCTCTACTCCACGCAGGCGCTGCTGCCCGCGGTCTCCGCCGGCCTCGGCGTGAGTGCCGGCCAGGCCAGCTGGACGGTCTCCGCGGCCACCGGCGCACTCGCCCTGTTCGTCCTGCCGCTGAGCGCGCTCTCGGAGCGGTTCGGCCGGACCCGGATGATGACCGTCGCCCTGTCGGTGGCGGTGGCCCTGGCGCTGCTGATCCCCTTCGCCCCGAACCTCGAGTGGCTGGTGGCGCTGCGGGCGCTGCAGGGCGCGGCGCTGGCCGGGCTGCCGGCGAGCGCGATGGCGTACCTGGTCGAGGAGGTCTCGCCGAAGGCGCTGGTCGGGGCGATCGGACTGTTCGTGGCGGGCAACTCGATCGGCGGCATGAGCGGCCGGCTGGTCACCGGCTGGACCGCCCAGATGTGGGGCTGGCGGGCCGGGCTGGCCGCGGTCGGCCTGATGGCGCTGGGCTGCCTGGTGGTCTTCCGCGTGCTGCTGCCGCGGGCCCGGTTCTTCTCGCCGGCGGCGCTGGACCCGCGCTCGGTGGTGCGGACCGTCGCGGGGCACCTGAAGGACCCGCTGCTGCTGCGGCTGTACGCGATCGGCGCGCTCTTCATGACCGTCTTCGGCGCGGTCTACACGGTGATCGGCTACCGGCTGGTGGACGAGTTCGAGCTGCCGGCGGGCGTGGTGGGCTCGGTCTTCCTGGTCTACCTGGTGGGCACCGCCTCCTCGGCGGCGGCCGGGCAGCTGGTGGCCCGGGCGGGCCGGCGCGGGGCCCTGTACCTGGCGGTCGCGGCGACCACCGCGGGGCTGCTGCTCTCGCTGGCCGGGTCGCTGGGCTGGATCATGGCCGGCCTGGTCCTGATCACGGCGGGCTTCTTCGCGGGGCACGCGGTGGCCTCCTCTTCGGTCAGCCGGGCCGCGAAGACCGGCCGGGCGCAGGCCTCGGCGCTCTACCAGTCGGCGTACTACCTGGGGTCCAGCGCGGGCGGCACGCTCGGCGCGGTGGCCTACCACGCGGCGGGCTGGCAGGCCACGGTCGCGCTGGGGCTGGTCGCGGTACTGGGCGTCGTCTCGATCACGCTCTACGGCACCCGGGTGGCACGCCTGGAGGAGCGCACGGCCCGGGCGGCCCGGGCGCTGGTCCGGGCGGCCTGAGCCGCCGGCCGCGGAGGGCCCGGAGCGGTACGTGCGGACGGCTCGCGCGTACCGCTCCTGCATGAGCCGAAGTACGCCCGCCGGCCGTGCAACTGTCCCCCGGGTCCCGTGCGTCAACCTTCCGAGGGCGGACCGCGGAGACCTGCGGAGCCCTGGGGAACGGGAGGGATCCGATGGGGGTTTTGGCGGCGATACGCACGGCGTCCGCGACGCGTACGGTGCGGACCGCGGGGGTGGCGGGCGCGGTGGCCGCGCTGGCCGTGCCGCTGGCGGTGGTGGGCGGCGCCTCGCCGGCCGGGGCGGCCTCGTGCACCGCGGGCACCGGGCCGTACCAGAAGCAGGTGGAGAAGTTCCTCGGGCGGCCGGTCGACGGCCGGCAGTCCACCGCCGACTGCACGGCGATCCGGGGCTTCCAGGCCCAGCACGGCATCGTCCCGACCATCGGGTACGCCGGGCCGATCACCTGGCGGACGATGAGCACCATGCTGGCCCAGCGGGCGGCGGGTTCCAACCCCAACAAGGCCGGCACCTGCCCCACCAACCGCGGCCGGATCGCGTGCGTGGACCTGACCCGGCAGCTGAGCTGGATCCAGGACGGCCGGACGCTGAAGTACGGCCCGGTGCCGGTGCGCACGGGCAAGGACGGCACGGAGACCCGGACCGGCAGCAAGAAGGTCTACCAGCGCGAGATCAACCACTGGTCGACGCTGTACCACGTGTGGATGCCGTACTCGCAGTTCTTCGACCGCGGGCAGGCCTTCCACTCCACGACCAAGGACATGTGGAACCCGCCGGGCTCGGGCGGCTGCGTGAACATGCGGCCTGCCGACGCGAAGGCCTACTGGAACCTGCTGAGCCGGGGCGAGGACGTCTTCGTCTACGGCCGCAAGCCCGGTACGTGACGGTTCCGGCTGCCGTTGTCAGTGCCCTCGGGTAGGTTCCGGAACATCGGGACCGACCTGGGGGACGGACGGCATCATGAGTGATCTTGCGACACGACCGGAGCTCGACTCCGCCATGGATCGGTACCGGGTCGAGCTGACCGGGTACTGCTACCGGATGCTGGGCTCGTCCTTCGACGCGGAGGACGCCGTCCAGGACACCTTCGTGCGCGCCTGGCGGTCCTACGACAAGTTCGAGGGCCGCGCCTCGCTGCGGTCCTGGCTGTACCGCATCGCGACCAACGTCTGCCTGGACCTGCTGGGCGCCGCCAAGCGGCGGGCCCGGCCGATGGACCTCACCGAGCAGGGCCACCAGGCCACCGCCACGCTCAACGCCCTCCCCGAGGTCACCTGGCTGGAGCCGGTGCCGGACGGCCGGGTGCTGCCGCAGTCCGCCGACCCGGCGGAGCTGGCGCTGGCCAAGGAGTCGGTGCGGCTGGCGTTCATGGCCGCCCTCCAGCACCTGCCCGCCAAGCAGCGGGCAGTGCTGATCCTGCGCGAGGTGCTGGCCTGGAAGGCCGACGAGGTCGCCGAGCTGCTGGACACCTCCGTGGCCTCGGTCAACAGCGCCCTGCAGCGCGCCCGGGCCACGATGTCCGCCCGGCAGATCAAGGAGAGCGAGTCGGCCGACCCGCTCGACGAGGAGCAGAGCAAGCTCCTCGCCCGCTACCTGACCGCCTTCGAGGCGTACGACATCAGCGGCCTGGCCGCGCTGCTCCACGAGGACGCGGTGCTGTCGATGCCGCCGTTCGACCTGTGGATCCAGGGCCCGGCGGAGATCGCGGCCTGGCACCTGGAGCAGGGCATCGGCTGCAAGGGCTCCCGCATGATCCCGACCACGGCCAACGGCATGCCCGCCTTCGGCCAGTACCGCCCGGCCGCGGACGGCTCCGGCCACGAGCCGTGGGCGCTCCAGGTGCTGGAGGTCTCACGGGGCCGCATCACCGGCCTCAACGCCTTCCTGGACACGGCCAGGTGGTTCCCGCTCTTCGGCCTGCCGGAGCGCCTGGCCTAGGCCGGTCAGTTCGAGCAGGGCCGCCAGCTTCAGGGGCGTGCCGGTCAACCGGAGCCGACCGCCGCAGCGGCGGGCGGTGAGGGCGAGCCGGGCCAGTGCCTCCAGCGTGCCCGGGCCCGGGGCGGTGAGGGCGGCCAGGTCGCATCGGACCTCCGGCGTCCCGCACCGGTAGCGCTCCGCCAGGGCGGCGCACAGCCCGGGCACGTCTTCGGCCCTGATGTCCGGACCGGGCAGTGTCATGTCCTCCGTGGTCGTCACGTAGGGGATGACCGCCGCCCGGGCCCGGACTCATCGGTCCGGGCCGGGCGGGCCGGTGCCGGCGGGGTTACGCGATCCGGTCGAGGACGATCGGGGACGCGGTGAAGGCGGTGCCGGCGGGGGCGATGTCGTACGTGCCTTCCAGGGACTGGAGGGCGTAGGAGAACTTCTCCGGGGTGTCCGTGTGCAGGGTCATCAGCGGCTGGCCCGCGGTGACGGTGTCGCCCGGCTTGGCGTGCAGCTCGACGCCCGCGCCGGCCTGCACCGGGTCCTCCTTGCGGGCCCGGCCCGCACCCAGGCGCCAGGCCGCGACGCCCACGCCGTACGCGTCGAGGCGGGTCAGCACGCCGGAGGACGGCGCGGTGAGCACGTGCTGCTCGCGGGCCACCGGCAGCGCCGCGTCCGGGTCGCCGCCCTGGGCCGCGATCATCCGGCGCCAGTGGTCCATCGCGGAACCGTCCGCCAGGGCCTTCGCCGGGTCGGCATCCTTGATGCCCGCCGCGTCCAGCATCTCCTTGGCCAGCGCCACGGTCAGCTCGACCACGTCCGCCGGGCCGCCGCCGGCCAGCACCTCGACCGACTCGCGGACCTCGAGCGCGTTGCCCGCGGTCAGGCCGAGCGGGGTGGCCATGTCGGTGAGCAGGGCGACGGTCTTGACGCCCGAGTCGGTGCCCAGGCCGACCATGGTGCGGGCCAGCTCGCGGGCGTCCTCGATGTTCTTCATGAAGGCGCCGGAGCCGACCTTCACGTCCAGGACCAGCGAGCCGGTACCCTCGGCGATCTTCTTGGACATGATCGAGGAGGCGATCAGCGGGATCGCCTCGACGGTGCCGGTCACGTCGCGCAGGGCGTACAGCTTCTTGTCGGCGGGGGCCAGGCCGTCGCCGGCCGCGCAGATCACGGCGCCGGTGGTGTCCAGGACGTGCAGCATCTCCTCGTTGGAGAGCAGGGCCCGCCAGCCGGGGATGGACTCCAGCTTGTCCAGGGTGCCGCCGGTGTGGCCCAGGCCCCGGCCGGAGAGCTGGGGCACGGCCGCGCCGCAGGCGGCGACCAGCGGGGCCAGCGGCAGGGTGATCTTGTCGCCGACGCCGCCGGTGGAGTGCTTGTCGGCGGTCGGGCGGGACAGCGAGGAGAAGTCCATGCGCTCGCCGCTGGCGATCATCGCGGCGGTCCAGCGGGCGATCTCGGCGCGGTTCATGCCGTTGAGCAGGATCGCCATGGCGAGCGCGGACATCTGCTCGTCGGCCACCACCCCGCGCGTGTAGGCGTCGATGACCCAGTCGATCTGCTCGGGGCTCAGCTCACCACGGTCACGCTTGGTGCGGATGACGGAGATGACGTCCATGGATGACTACCTTTCCGGCGGTATTCGTACATCGTCGTACTGGTACGCGAGACATGCGCGACTCTACGCGCATAGAGGGATGGAAGGCGGACGGCCCTTCCGCATCCCGCGGAAGGGCCGTCGGAGGTGGCCTACTTCAGGTGGTCGGGCCCGAAGGCCTGCGGCAGCATCGCGGAGAGCGGCAGCACGCCCTCCGGGGTGTCCACCAGCAGCTCCGGCCCGCCGAACTCGTACAGCAGCTGGCGACAGCGCCCGCACGGCACCAGCAGGTCGCCCTGCCCGTCCACGCAGGTGAAGTGGCTGAGCCGGCCGCCACCGGTGGCCGCGAGCTCGGAGACCAGCCCGCACTCGGCGCAGAGCGCCAGTCCGTAGCTGGCGTTCTCCACGTTGCAGCCGGTGATGACGCGGCCGTCCTCGGCGACCTGGGCCGCCACGCCGACCGGGAAGCCCGAGTAGGGGGCGTACGCCCGGGACATCGCGTCCCGGGCCACGGCCCGCAGGGCCTCCCAGTCGAAGGCCGGTGCCTCGGTCGTCACTTGCCCTGGCCCTTGCGGTACGGCAGGCCGTCGGCCTTGGGCATCCGCAGCCGCTGTGCCGAGAGCGCGAGCACCAGCAGCGTGGTGACGTACGGCGCGGCGTCCACGAACTGGCTGGGCACCTGGTCGGTGAGCGCGTACCAGAGGAAGAGCAGCGCGGCGAAGACCGCGGCCACGCCCGCCTGGACGTACTTCTTCTTGTACAGCTGCCAGGCCAGGGCCAGCACCAGCAGGATGCCGACGAGCAGCAGCATCGCGTGGACGTTCTCGGCACCGCCGCGCAGCTTGAGGCTGTCGGTGAAGCCGAACAGGCCGGCGCCCAGGGCCATGCCGCCGGGCATCCAGTTGCCGAAGATCATCGCGGCGAGGCCGATGTAGCCGCGGCCGCCGGTCTGGCCCTCCTGGTAGATGCCGGTGGAGACGATCGCCAGGAAGGCGCCACCGAGACCGGCCAGCCCGCCGGAGATCACCACGGCGATGTACTTGTACTTGTACACGTTGACGCCGAGGGACTCGGCGGCCACCGGGTTCTCGCCGCAGGAGCGCAGGCGCAGGCCGAAGGAGGTCCGCCACAGCACCCAGATGCTGGCCGGGATCAGCAGCACGGCCACGATGGTCAGCAGCGAGAGCTCGGTGACCAGGCCGCCGATCACGCCGGCGATGTCCGAGACCAGGAACCAGTGCTTGGCCTGGAGGTCGGACATCCAGTCCGAGAGCCCCGGGATCGTGATGTCGGTGATCGGGTCGATGCGCGGGGACTGCTTGGAGGAGCCGCCCTCGGCCTCGGCGAAGGTGTAGTTCGACAGGTACTGCGTCATGCCGACCGCGAGGATGTTGACCGCCACACCGGAGACGATGTGGTTGACGTTGAACGTCACGGTGATGATCGCGTGCAGCAGGCCGCCCAGGGCGCCGCCGACGACGCCCATGAGGACACCGTTCCAGGGGCCCCACTGGTAGCCGGCCCAGGCACCGAACCAGGTGCCGAGGATCATCATGCCCTCGAGGCCGATGTTGACCACGCCGGCCCGCTCGGCCCACAGGCCGCCGAGACCGGCCAGGCCGATCGGCACCGCGAGCTGGAGGGCGCCGGAGACCTGGCCGACGGAGGTGAGGTCGTTCGCGCCGCTGATCACGCGGACCAGGGACACCAGCGCCAGGGCGCCGGCGACGATCAGCAGGATCCAGGGCAGGGAGAGCTTCTTGCGGCCGCCGCCCGCCTTGGGCGCCTGGCTCGTCGCGGAAACGGTGGTGGTGCTCACGCCGCGACCTCCTTCTCGGTCTTCATGGCCCCGCCGGCGGCGAGTTCCTCGCCGACCTTCTGCTGCTGGCGGCGGATGCCGTATCGGCGGACCAGTTCGTACGAGACGACGACCGCGATCACGATCAGGCCCTTCATGATCGTGGCGATCTCCTTCGCGTACCCGTACTGGTCCAGCGAGGCGGACGCCTTGTCGAGGAACGCGATCAGCAGGGCGCTGAAGAAGATGCCGACCGGGTGGTTGCGGCCGAGCAGCGCGATGGTGATGCCGGTGAAGCCCACGCCGACCGGGAAGGACAGGCTGTAGGTGTGGGTGTCGCCCAGCAGGGTCGGCAGACCCGCGAGGCCGGCCACCGCACCCGAGATGAGCATCGAGGTGAGGATCATCTTCTTGGCGTCCACGCCCGAGGCCTGGGCGGCGGACTCGCTGGCGCCGGTGGCGCGCAGGTCGAAGCCGAACCGGGTCCGGTTGAGGACGAACCAGTAGACGACGCCCAGCGCGAAGGCCACGAAGGTGAAGCCGTAGATCTCGCCGGAGTCGCCCATGCTGACGGCCGGGAACCAGCCGGACTCGGGGATGTCGCCGGTGGTGAGGTCGTTGGAGCCAGCCGGCTGCACGCCGAGGTTCTTCGGCAGCAGCAGCCAGGCGATCAGGCTGGTCGCGATGGCGTTCAGCATGATCGTGGAGACGACCTCGCTGACGCCGCGGCGGGCCTTGAGGACACCGGCGATGCCGGACCAGAAGGCGCCGGTGGCCATGGCGACGACCACGATCAGCAGGATCTGGATCGGACCGGGCAGGTCCACCGCGGCACCGACCACGGCGGAGAGCATCGCCGCGAGGCGGTACTGGCCGTCGACGCCGATGTTGAAGAGGTTCATCCGGAAGCCGATGGCCACGGCCAGGGCGGCGAGGTAGTACGTGCCGGTCTGGTTGACGATCAGGACCTGGACGTCCTCGTAGCCGGCGTTCTCGATCATCAGGCGGATCGGCTCGATCGGGTTCACGCCCGTGGCGAGCAGCACCAGGGAGGTCAGCACGAAGGCGCTGACCAGCGCGAGCACGGGACCGGCTGCGCCCAGGAGCAGCTTGTCCTTGTCGATTTTCTTCATCGGGCCTCGTCCTCCGGCGATTCGGCGCCCTCGGCGGAGTCGTTGTGGTCGGTGGCGGCGGGCGCGGTGTCCTCGCCGGCCTCCAGGTGGCCCCGGGCCGCGCCGGTCATGGCGGTGCCCAGCTCCTCCGGGGTGATGGTCGCGGGGTCGGCGTCCGCGACCAGGCGGCCTCGGTAGATCACGCGCAGCGTGTCGGACAGGCCGATCAGCTCGTCCAGGTCGGCGGAGATCAGCAGCACGGCCAGGCCCTCGCGGCGGGCCTCGCGGATCGCGTCCCAGATCTGCGCCTGCGCGCCGACGTCCACACCGCGGGTGGGGTGGGCGGCGATCAGGAACTTGGGGTTGTGGCTCATCTCGCGGCCGACGATCAGCTTCTGCTGGTTGCCGCCGGAGAGCGAGGCCGCGGTGACCTCGATGCCCGGGGTGCGGACGTCGTACTCGCGCACGATGCGCGCGGTGTCCGTCCGGGCGGCCTTCGGGTCGAGGATGCCCCGCTTGGAGTTGGGCGCCTCGGTGACGTGGCCCAGGATGCGGTTCTCCCACAGCGGGGACTCCAGCAGCAGGCCGTGCCGGTGCCGGTCCTCGGGGATGTAGCCGATGCCGCCCTCGCGCCGCTTGCGGGTCGGCATGGTGGAGATGTCCGTGCCGTCGAGGGAGATGACCCCGCCGTCCGGGATGCTCATGCCCATCAGGGCCTCGATGAGCTCCGTCTGGCCGTTGCCCTCCACGCCCGCGATGCCCAGGACCTCGCCCTTGTGGATCGTGAAGTCGATCCCGGCCAGCACCTCGCGGACCACCCCGTCGGGGTCGGTCGCGGCCAGCCGCAGGTCCTGGACCGTGAGCATCGGCGTGGTGGTGACGGTGGACTCGCGGGTCTCCGGCGAGGGCAGCTCGCTGCCCACCATCAGCTCGGCGAGCTGCTTGGTGGTGGCCGTCTTCGGGTCGGCGGTGCCGACCGTGGTGCCGCGCCGGATGACGGTGATGTCGTCGGCGACCTTCAGCACCTCGCCCAGCTTGTGGGAAATGAAGATGACGGTCAGGCCCTCGGCCTTGAGCTCGCGCAGGTTGTCGAAGAGCGCGTCGACCTCCTGCGGGACGAGCACGGCGGTCGGCTCGTCGAGGATCAGGATCTTCGCGCCGCGGTAGAGGACCTTCAGGATCTCCACGCGCTGGCGGTCGGCCACGCCCAGGTCCTCGACCAGGGCGTCCGGGCGCACGCCCAGACCGTAGGCGTCCGAGATCTCCAGGATCTTCTTGCGGGCCTTGGACCCGATGCCGTACAGCTTCTCGCCGCCGAGGACCACGTTCTCGAGGACGGTCAGGTTGTCGGCGAGCATGAAGTGCTGGTGCACCATGCCGATACCGCGGGCGATGGCGTCGCCGGGCGTGCTGAAGGTGACCTGCTCCCCGTCGATGGCGATGGTGCCCTCGTCCGGCTTCTGCATGCCGTAGAGGATCTTCATCAGGGTCGACTTGCCGGCACCGTTCTCACCGATGAGGGCATGCACGGTGCCCTTGCGGACGGTGATCGCGATGTCCTTGTTGGCGACGACGCCGGGGAAGCGCTTGGTAATGCCGTGCAGTTCTACGGCGGGGGGCGGGCTGGACGCGTTGATGACGCACTCTCCTTGGCGCGAAGGAGCGGAGGCAGGGGGGTGGACAGCAGGCTGGAAGGCGGTGAGAGAAGGTATCGCGTCCACGACACCTCTACGCGCGTAGCACTGCCAGAAGAGAAAAGATTGAGCCGCAAAAGCGACCCGGGGCCCGGGAGGCGGCTGCTGCCAGCCTTCCCGGGCCCCGGCCGAACACGTCCTTACGGAGTGGTCTTGACCTTGATCTTGCCGGCGATGATGTCGGCCTTGGCCTTCTCCACCGCGGCGGTCAGGTCCTTGTTGGCGGTGAACGCCGGGTTGGAGTCGGCCAGGCCGACACCGCCCTTGGCGAGGTCGTAGCGGATCTCACCGGTCTCCGGCTTGCCGTCCTTGACCGACTTGATCAGGTCGAACACGGCGCTGGTGACGTTCTTGGTGGCCGAGGTCAGGATCTGGTCCTTGAACTTGGCCAGGCCCGCCTGCTTGTACTGGTCCGAGTCGACACCGATGGCCCACTTGCCCGCGGTGGCGGCGGCCTCGATGGAGCCCGAGCCGGCCAGACCGGCGGCGGCGTAGATCACGTCGGCGCCCTTGGACAGCTGGCCCTGGGCGGCGGCCTTGCCGAGGTCGGGCTTCGAGAAGCCGTCGAAGTTCGGCGGCTGGGTCAGGTACTGGGTCAGCACCTCGGCCTTGGGGTTGGTGTCCTTGACGCCCTGGACGTAGCCCGCCTCGAACTTCTTGATCAGCGGAACCTCGACGCCGCCGATGAAGCCGACCTTGCCGGTCTTGGAGGCCTTGGCCGCGGCCACGCCCGCCAGGTAGGAGCCCTGCTCCTCGTTGAAGACCAGGTTCGCGACGTTGGAGCCGGTCACCGAGGTGTCGTCGATGATGCCGAAGGTGGTCTTCGGGAACTTCGGCGCGACCTTCTTGATGGCCGGGGCGTAGGCGAAGCCGACACCGATGACCGGGTTGGCGCCGGTGCGAGCCAGCTCGGTGAGGCGCTGCACCTTGTCGGCGTCGCTCTCGCCCTCGGTGGGCTCGGCCTGCTTGATCTGGAGGCCGAGGTCCTTCTCGGCCTTCTCGGCACCCGCGTACGCGGCGTCGTTGAAGGACTGGTCGCCGCGGCCGCCGATGTCGTAGGCGATGGCGGCGGTGGCCTTCTTCGAGTCCGAGGACCCGGAGTCCGTGGACTTCTTGCCGCCACACGCGGTGGCGGTAAGGGCGAGGGCCGCGGACGCGACACTCACGGTGGCGATCCTGGTGATCCGGCGCAAGGGGAGGCTCCTTCAAAACCTGACCGAAGCGCCACTGACCGGCGCTGGTTTCGCCGCGATCGTAACGCGCGTAGATGTCAGTTAAAGGCCCGTTCAGGAGTCGTTATCGGATCGTCGTGAACCGGACAGTGACCGGTTGGTAACCCGAGGGGCCCGAACCCCAGTTGTACAGCGGCTTTCCCGGGCCCGTCGCGGACCCGGGAAAGTGTCGTGTGAGGTTTACCCGACCGGCCTGGCGCGGCGGCCGTCCAACAGGGCCGCGGCGGTGAACAGCTCCACCCCGACGGCGATCGCGGACTCGTCGACGTCGAAGTCGCCCCGGTGCAGATCGCGCTTGACGGTGTCACCCGGAGTGCGCACGCCCAGCCGGGCCATCGCGCCCGGGACCTGCTCCAGGTACCAGGAGAAGTCCTCGCCGCCCAGGCTCTGCTCGGTGTCCTCGACGGCGTGCACCCCGCGCCGGGCGGCCATCGCGTCCCGCAGCAGCTCGGTGACGACCGGGTCGTTGACCACCGGCGGCACCCCGCGGACGTAGTTGATGGCCGACTTGGCCCGGTGCAGGGTGGCCAGCTCGTCGATGGCCGCGTGGATCAGGTCGGGGGCCTCGTGCCAGGCGTTCAGGTCCAGGCAGCGGACCGTGCCGGCCAGCTCGGCGGTCATGGGGATGACGTTGCAGGCGTGGCCGGAGGCGATCTTGCCCCAGGTGACCGCGAGCCCCGAGCGGGTGTCCATCCGGCGGGCGAGCAGGGCCGGCAGGTCGACCGCCATCCGCGCCGCGGCGGTGACCAGGTCGGTGGTCAGGTGCGGCCGGGCGGTGTGGCCGCCGGCGCCCGAAAGGGTGATTTCCAGCCGGTCACAGGCGGAGGTGATGGGCCCGGGCCGCAGCCCGATCCGGCCGGCGTCCACCCGCGGGTCGCAGTGCACGGCGATCATCTGGCCGACCCCGTCGAGCACCCCGGAGGCGATGGCGTCGCTGGCGCCGCCGGGCAGGACCTCCTCGGCGGGCTGGAAGAGCAGCCGCACCGGCCGGGGCAGCAGCCCCTGGCCGTGCAGCTTGGCGAGCACCAGCCCGGCGCCGAGGACGGTGGTGGTGTGCACGTCGTGCCCGCAGGCGTGGGCCCGGTCGGGGACGGTGGAGCGGTACGGGACGTTGGTCTTGGCGTCCGGGATGGGCAGGGCGTCGATGTCCGCGCGCAGGGCCAGCATCGGCCGTACCCCGTCCCAGGACCCGATGTCGCAGATCAGGCCGGTACCGGTCTTCAGGACGCGGGGGCGCAGCCCTGCCTTCTCCAGTCTGGCCTTGATCGCTGCCGTGGTCCGGAACTCCTGGTGGCCCAGCTCGGGATGCATGTGCAGGTCCCGGCGGAAGGCTACGAGTTCGGAGCGCAGGCTATCCGGGAGCTTGCCGGGCAGGGCCGGCTCGACAGGCTTTCCGTTGAGGACGGTCTGGGACTCTCGGGACATCAACTGGTTCACCCGTTTAAGCCTAGGCGCACCCCCCGGCCAACTGGCTGGCGATCAGGAAAAGTTCAGCCCGTTAGGGTAAAAAAACCGAGCCGCCGGGTGCATGACCTTTGTGTCCGCGGGGTAAACTCCGCCGTTTCTCAAGCGGAGGCCGCTGCCGGCGGGGATCCGGCCGCGGCGAGCCTTCGCACGTCACGGGCGGTGTCGGTGACCCCGGCGAGGAAGCTCTGGGCCCGCGGGGAGGCGTTTCCGGTGAGCCAGCCGGGGTCGATCTCGCAGACCGCGACCGTCACTCCCGTACCGGCCAGTGCGTAGGGCAGGGTGTGGACGACCGTGGACGGAAAGCTGACGATCGTACGTCCGACCGGGCCCCGCCGGGCGATCAGCTCGAGCGGCAGGTCGGGCCGGACGATCTCCAGCCCAGTGGCCTCGCTCAGCGCCCGCAGCTTGTCGGGCGACTCCCGGCGGTGCGCGAAGTAGCGGGTGGCGCCGTGCGCCCGGGCCAGCTCGCGGACGGCCGCGAGGTAGCGCTCCGGCTCGACCACGCCGGTCTCCACCAGGGAGGTGCCGACCAGGTCGGTGCCCTTGCACAGCCGCGGCGGGCCGAAGGCCGACCGGGTCCAGGCGAAGTCGTTCACCCGCAGCTCCGTCCCCTCGGGAACGGTGACCGGCATGGAGCTGAAGACCTGCACCCGGCGGCGACCGCCGGGGGTGAAGCGGCGCCGGGCCTGCGCCGAGACCGGTGCGTACACCAGCTCCCGGACCCGGCCGGGCAGCCCCTGGGCGCCCACCCGGTGCCAGCGCACCAGCCGCTCGCCGCGGCTGATCTGGCCGACGAACTCCATCGTGGCGGTGCCGTCGTCGACGACCACCAGCTCCTCGGCGCGCACCACGGTCAGCAGCAGCTGGACGAAGCGCGAGAAGGGGTCGCCCACCACCAGCCGCTCGGCCCGGCGGACGTCCTTGCCGAGGGCGGCCAGCGCCCGGAAGGGCGCGAGGGAGCCCCCGCGCGCCTCCTGCCACTGGACGCGGTGACCTTCGTCGCGGGCCAGTGCGGACATCCGCCGCAGCTGGCCGCGCGACATCGGGTCCACCGGCGGCAGCACGACGATCCGCAGGCCGGGCAGGACCGGCGGGCGTCGGGTGACGCGGGTGGGCTGGGGCGGTACGGAGGCCAGCAGGGGGCGTTCCTCCTGCTGGGCCACCGCTTCCGCATGGGCCCACTCCAGGACGTTCAGGAGCTGGACCGGGCTCTCCACGAGGGCCAGAGTGGTCGCTTGTGCCGTCACCGCGTTCTCCTCGTCGTCTCTGGGGTGGTCCTGGCCGGGCGGGTCAGACGCCGGCGAGCTCGCCGACCTCGCCCTGGACCCGGCGGAGCTTCTTCATCGGGCCGAGCTCGGACTCGTAGACCTTCTTGACCCCGTCGCCGAGGGCGGTCTCGATGGTGCGGATGTCGCGGACCAGGCGCTGCAGGCCGCCGGGCTCCACGGAGGCGGCCTGGTCGGAGCCCCACATGGCGCGGTCGAGGGTGATGTGGCGCTCGACGAAGCTGGCGCCGAGGGCGACCGCGGCAAGGGTGGTCTGCAGGCCCGTCTCGTGGCCGCTGTAGCCGATCGGGACGTTCGGGTACTCCTCCTGGAGGGTGTTGATCACCCGCAGGTTGAGCTCCTCGGCCTTGGCCGGGTACGTGGACGTGGCGTGGCAGAGCAGGATGTTCTCGCTGCCCAGCACCTCCACCGCGTGGCGGATCTGCTTCGGGGTGGACATGCCGGTGGAGAGGATGACGGTGCGGCCGGTGGCGCGCAGGGCGCGCAGCAGCTCGTCGTCGGTGAGGGAGGCGGAGGCCACCTTGTGGGCCGGCAGGTCGAACTTCTCCAGGAAGGCGACGGCCTCGGTGTCCCACGGGGAGGCGAACCACGCGATGCCGCGCTTCTTGCAGTGCTCGTCGATGGCGCGGTAGTCGTCCTCGCCGAACTCGACGCGGTGCCGGTAGTCGATGTACGTCATGCGGCCCCAGGGGGTGTCGCGCTCGATGTCCCACTGGTCCCGCGGGGTGCAGATCTCCGGGGTGCGCTTCTGGAACTTGACGGCGTCGCAGCCCGCGTCGGCCGCGGCGTCGATCAGGGCGAAGGCGTTGCCCAGGTCGCCGTTGTGGTTGATGCCGATCTCGCCGACGACGTAGACGGGACGGCCGGGGCCGGCGGTGCGGTCGCCGAGGGTGCGCAGGCGGGGGCTGGAGGCGGTCATGGCAGGTGACGTCCTTCGGGGTGTGGAGCGGGGTGCAGGGGTGTGGGGTGTGGACTCGGATGAGCGAGGGGTGGGTCTGGGGAGAGCGGGCGCCGCGCCTAGGTCGTGGCGGGGATCCCGGCGGGCAGCGCGGGGCCGGGGACCAGCGAGCCGGCCGCCTCCCCCGCGTCGAACAGCGGCGCCAGGGCGCGGGCCCGGGCCAGGTCGTGCGGGTCGTCGATCTCCAGCACCCGGGCCGGGTCGGTGCGCACCGGCACGATGTGGCCGAAGAAGCGGTGGCCGCTGGCGCGGAAGCCCGGGACGGCCATCGCGTAGGCGGCGCCGGTCTCCAGCAGGTCCTCGGGGCGGTCCTGGCGGCGCGGCCGGTGGGCCTCGTCGTGGTTGACGCCGTAGCCGGAGCGGCCGGCCGGTACCGCCGCCTCGCGCCACAGGAAGCCGTGGAAGGGGGCGACGGTCAGCGCGCTGTCGGCGCCGTCCACGACCACCGCGGCGGCCACCGCGGCCACGTCGCCGGAGGTGAGGAAGGGGCTGGTGGCCTGGACGAGCAGGACCACGTCCACCGGCCGCCCGCCGGCCGCCTCGTGCGCGTCCAGGGCGTGCAGGACCGCCGCCTCGCTGCTCGCGGTGTCCCCGGAGAGCTCGGCGGGCCGCTGCACGACCTCGGCGCCGGCCTCCCGGGCCTCGGCGGCGATGGCCGGGTCGTCGGTGGAGACCACCACGTCGGTGACCGGGCCGGCCTCGCGGCAGGCCCGCACCGCGCGGGCCACCAGCGACCGGCCGCCGACGGGGGCGAGGTTCTTGCCGGGGACGCCCTTGGAGCCGCCCCGGGCTGGGATCACGGCCAGGACCCGCGGGGTCCTCTTCGACTGGTCGGCGGTGCTCACAGTTCTCCCATCCGGCGGATGACGGGGGCCACCCGCTGCACGCCGTGCCGGTAGGCGCCGCGGGCCGCGTCGCGCAGCCAGGAGCGCACCGCGCGGCGCAGCTTGGACTCGCCGGCGGCCGGCCGGGCCGCGCCGGGCAGCGGGGTGCCGTCGGGGCCGAGGTGGTGGCGGGCGAGGATGCCCGGCAGGTAGCCGGGCGCGGTGGTGTGCGTGTAGTAGGGGTCCGGCGCGGGCAGCTCGGGCAGGGCGGCCAGGGCCGCCACCCGCTCGCGCGCGGTGTCGAAGGCCCGCTCGTAGGGCCCCTCCGAGGCGACGCCCTGGCGGGCCAGCCACTGCGGGTCGGCCGCCGGGCGCAGGCCCGCGTCCAGCTGGTCCCAGCTGGCCAGGCAGCCGGAGCCGAGGAAGTGGTGGTTGCCCAGGGCCTCGCGGACGCCGAGGTCGGTGAGGACGGCGGTGGGGACGCCCCGGTGCAGCGACTCGAGGGCGGCCGTGGAGCTGACCGTCACCAGCAGGTCGGTGCCGTCCAGGACCTCGCCCATGTTCCCGTAGACCAGACGGCAGTTGACCGGCAGGCCGCCGGGCAGCTTCTCGGCGAGCCGCTGGTAGGGCAGCTCCTCCAGGTGCGTGGTGTGCTCCCCCGGCTTGCTGCGCAGCTTGACCAGCACCTCGCGGTCCGGGTGCCGACGGGCGTGCTCGGCGGCCCGGCGCAGCAGGTACGTCCGGTCGGCGCGGCTCTCCGGGACAGAGGGCTGGGCGGCGAAGACGACGGTGTGGGCGCGGTCGGTGACCTGCTCGTAGGGGGCGCCGCCGAGGAAGGGCAGCGCGGTCTCCGTGACGGCGCCGGCGTCGGCGCCGACCCCCTCGTACACGGCGCGGAAGCGGTCCGCGTCGTGCCGGGAGTTGGCCAGCACCAGGTCGGCGCCGTGCCGCAGCAGGAGGCCGTCGGCCAGCTTCTCGTAGACCACGCCCACGTAGCCGGTGACCAGGACGGGCCGCTCGGCGGGGGCCGGCCACAGCGCGCGGGCGCCGTGCAGGACGGCCTGGACGGCGCCGCCGACGAGCGCGAGGACGACCACGTCGTACCCCCCGCTCTTGAGCTCGGCGAGGAATTCGGCGCAGGTGACCTCGGTCAACCGGTCGGCCCGCACGCCCACTTCGCCCAGCTGCCGGGCGGTCGGGGTGGCCCGGCCGCGCAGCAGGAACCCGGTGAGCGTTCCGCCCGGTTCGGTGCAGTCGGGGGCAATGCGGTGCGCGGTGAGTGCGCCCCATTTCCATCGCGTATCGGAATCTGCGAGTACGGCAACCCGCATCTTCCCTTTGGCAGTTACGCCGCTGGTACTTACTGGCACGTTGCGAAGCTATGCGGGAATTCCGGTGATCGGCCCAACGACCGTGCAACAGAGGGTTAACAGCCCGTCGACGTGATGCGAATACGGCCGGGAATGGGCCGGGGACCGGGCCGGTTAACAGATCCGCCGCTGTGCGTTCACCTCGCGGCCGTGCCCGGTCCATGGTGAATGCCGCGCCAAGTCCTAGTGTCACGCGGGTGGTCAAGCTCTCCGTGGTCGTGCCGTTCTACAACGTGCAGACATACGCACCAGACGCCCTGCGAAGCCTGCGCGCGAACGCGCGGGAGGACTTCGAGTTCGTCCTCGTCGACGACTGCTCCACCGACGGCACCCCCGGCCTGCTGGAACGGGCCGCGCAGGAGCTGCCGGGGGCGGTGTACGTCCGGCACGAGAAGAACGGCGGACTGGCCACCGCCCGCAACACCGGGCTGGACGCGGCCCGCGGCGAATACCTCACCTTCATGGACGGCGACGACTGGCTGGCCCCTGGCCACCTGGCCCGGGTGCTCTCCGCGATAGAGGGTCTGAACTGCGACTTCGTCCGGATCGACCATGTCCAGTGCACCGGCCGGGCCCGGCTGGTGCAGCGGATCCCGCACGGTCCGCAGGGCGTGGTCTCCTCCCCCCGGGAGGCGATCCTGCCGGCCGACCGCTCCACCTCGGTCGACTACCCGTACGCCTGGGCGGGCATGTACCACCGGCGGCTGGCGGACCGGGGCCTGCTGCACTTCACCCACGGGCTGCGGACCGCCGAGGACCGGCCGTGGATCTGGCGGCTGCACCGCGAGGCGGACTCCTTCGCCGCGGTCGGGCTGCCGGGCCTCTTCTACCGGCGGGGCGTCTCGACTTCCCTCACCCAGATCGGTGACGTCCGGCAACTCGATTTCATCCGGGCATTCGACCAGGTAATCGAGGAAACCGCCGCGGACCGCGATGCGGACCGATTGCTGCCCAAAGCCGTGCGCACGTACTGCGCAATTATTTCGCACCATATCGGTTCCATCGAAAGGTTCGAGCCGCCGGTGGCCAGAAAACTCCGTTCGATGAGCGCCGCGGCCCTGAAGCGAATGCCGCAGGACGTTCTCGACGAGGCGATCGATTCCATGGACGTACCGCGCGCGGTCCTGCTGCGCCGGCTCCGCCGCCGGGCGCTGCTCAGCACGGGGGTGACCGGCTGATGGCCCCCTCCCCCGCGCCCGCGACCACCCAGATCTTCCTCGCCTCCACCCTCTACGGGGCGGCCACCCTGGCCGCGGCCCTGGACGCCGGCTGCTTCGGCCCGGCCGACCGGCGACTGCTGCTGGTCAGCAACAACGCCGCGATCCCGGAGACCACCCCCGGACCGGACCGGATGCCCGGCTTCGCCGAGCTCGCCGCCCGCTTCGACGCGGTGCTCGACTGGAACGCCACCATCGAGCCCTTCCACCCCGGCGGCTGGCTGCCGCGGCCCGACGACGCCCCGCTGTGGGAGCGGCAGCTGCGGACGCTGTGGGAGCTGGGCGAGGACCGCGTCGAGCTGGTCGTCGAGTCCATCCAGGTCGCCCCCGCGCAGGCGGTGGTGCAGCTCTTCCCCGGCGCCCCGATCGAGGTCTACGCCGACGGGCTGATGAGCTACGGCCCGACCCGCAACAAACTCGACCCGGCGATCGGCGGCCGGATCCGCCGGCTGCTCCACCTCGACCTGGTGCCGGGCCTGGAGCCGCTGCTGCTCACCGAGTTCGGCGTACCGGCCGAGCTGGTGCCGGCCGCGGCCTTCCTCGACGTACTGGCCTCGCTGCCGGTGGACGAGGCCGAGCTGGCCGGGATCGGCGAGGCGCCGGCCCTGCTGCTGGGCCAGTACCTGTCCGCCATCGAGCTGCTGACCCCGCAGGAGGAAGAGGAGCTGCACGTGCGGATGGTCCGCGGGGCGCACGCCCTCGGCCACCGCGAGCTGGTCTTCAAACCGCACCCCAGCGCCCCCGCCCGGTGGTCCCGGATGGTCGAGGAGGAGGCCGCCCGGCTGGGCGCGCGGCTGACCGTCCTGGACACCCCGGTGCTGGCCGAGGTGCTGTACCGGCGGCTGGCGCCGGCGCTGGTGGCCGGTTGCTTCTCGACCGGGCTGCTCACCGCCGCCACCCTCTTCGGGATCCCGGTGGCCCGCACCGGCACCGCGCCGCTGCTGGACCGGGTCACCCCGTACCAGAACAGCAACCGGGTGCCGCTGACGATCGTGGACGCGCTGCTGCCCGAGCTGTCCGACCCGGAGGCGGTGCGCGCCTGGAGCCCGCCCGGGCCGGCCGCCGTCAAGGAACTGGCCGCGCTGGTCACGGCGGTGGGCTACGCGATGCAGTCGCAGATCCTGGCGGCCCGGCGGCCGGAGGCCGAGCGGTTCCTCGCCCACCACCTGGACGAGCGGGTCTGGCGCTACTTCAAGCGGCGCCGGCTGACCGCGCTCGGCCTGCCCGGCGCGGTCCCGGCCCAGCTGGCCTTCATCCCGCGCAGCCCCACCGTCAAGCGCGTGGTGCGCCGGGTGCGCCACCTGCGCCGGACGGCCCTCGGATGACGGCCCCGGCGCTGCCCGCACAGCAGGGCCAGCCGCAGGACCGGGAGTCCGCCGCCGCGCCGCGCCGGGCGGGCGGCCGGCTGCGGGCCCTGGACGGGCTGCGGCTGGTGGCCGCGCTGATGGTCGCCGGGTACCACTACGGCGGCCGGGGCGGGGAGGTCCAGGCGTCCTGGGGCGCCTCGCCCCGGCAGCTCTTCCCGACGGCCTCGCCCTGGCTGGCGTACGGCTGCCTGGGCGTGCAGGTGTTCTTCGTGATCAGCGGCTTCGTCATCTGCATGAGCGCCTGGGGCAAGCCCCTGAAGTCCTTCCTGGCCTCCCGGGTGTCCCGCCTGTACCCCGCCTACTGGGCGGCGATCGCGCTGGTGACGCTGGTCTTCGCGCTGCCCTGGCTGCCGTACCGGACGGTCGGCCTCAGCGACGCGCTGGTGAACCTGACGATGCTCCAGCAGCCGGTGGGCGCCCAGCGGGTGCTCGGCGTGTGCTGGACCCTCTGGGCGGAGCTGCGCTTCTACGCGCTCTTCGCGCTCTTCGTGATCCTGCCCGGCGGCGGGCGCCGCCGGACCCTGCTCTTCTGCGGGGCCTGGACCCTGGCCGCGGCCCTCGCGGACGCCTCGGACCAGCCCTTCCTGACCCAGGCGCTGATGCCGGAGTACGCGCCCTTCTTCATCGGCGGGATCGGGCTGTACCTCGTCCACCGGGACCGGCGGGACGTGCTCGCCTGGGGCGTGACCGCGGCCGGCTGGCTGATCGGCCAGCACTACGCGGTGGCCGGCCTGTGGCACGCGCCGGACCCGCGGTTCTTCTCGTACCGCAGCGCGGCGGTGATCGTCGCGGTGGTGACGGCCGGCTTCGTGGCGGTGGCGCTGATCGCCACCGGGCGCCTGGCCCGGCTGGACTGGCGCTGGCTGACCGTGGCCGGCGCCCTGACCTACCCCTTCTACCTGGTGCACGAACACCTCGGCTGGGTGGTGATCCGGCTGCTGCGCCGCCACCTCGGGCTGCCGGCCCCGCTGGTCCTCGTCCTCACCACCGCCTCGATGCTGGCCCTGGCCTGGCTGCTGCACCGGTACGTGGAACGCACCCTGACGCCGCGGCTGCGGCGGGCCCTGGAGGGCGTCCGGTGACCCGCGGCCCACGCCGCGTCAGGTGCCATCTCATGTGATGGAACTGTCACCCGGGATGTCGTACCCGCGTGCGAGACTCGCCGCATGCTGGGTGTGACAGACCTTCCGACGTACCTGGCCGGGCTCGTGCTGATCATCCTGCTGCCCGGTCCCAACTCGCTGTACGTGCTCTCCGTGGCCGCGCGCCGGGGCGTGCGGGCGGGCTACACCGCCGCGGCCGGGGTGTGGACCGGCGACACCGTGCTGATGGTGCTGGCCGCCGGCGGCGCCGCCTCGCTGCTCCAGACCAACGCCCTGCTCTTCGGCATCGTGAAGTTCCTCGGCGCCGGGTACCTCGCCTGGCTGGCCGTCGGGCTGATGCGCGCCGCGTGGACGATGTGGCGGGAGCGGGCGGCCCGGCAGGAGGAGATCATGACCGGCGAGCCGCCCGCGGACGCCGAGCGCCCCTACCGGCGGGCCCTGCTGATCAGCCTGCTCAACCCGAAGGCCATCCTCTTCCTGCTGTCCTTCTTCGTGCAGTTCGTCGACCCGGACTACGCCTACCCGGCGCTGTCGTTCCTGGTCCTGGGCGGCCTGCTGCAGCTCGGCAGCTTCCTCTACCTGACCGCGCTCATATTCGGCGGCACCCGCCTGTCGGCGGCCTTCCGGCGGCGCCGCCGGCTGTCGGCCGGGGCGACCACCGCCGCGGGCGTGCTCTTCCTCGGCTTCGCCGCCAAGCTCACGCTCAGCAGCGTCTGACCGCGGCCGCTCGGAAGGCGTCGGCCGGCCTCTGACCGCGAGCGCTCAGAAGACGTCAACCGGGACGTAGCCGCCCCACACCTCCCGCAGCGCGCCGCAGACCTCGCCCACGGTCGCCCGCGCCCGCAGCGCCTCCCTCATAGGAGGGAGGACGTTCGCCGGGCCGGCCGCCGCGGCCCGCAGCTCCGCCAGGGCCGCGGTCACGGCCGCCCCGTCCCGCCCGGCCCGCAGCCGGGCCAGCCGCGCCACCTGCCGCTCCTCGATCGCCGGGTCCACCCGCAGCGGCCGGTACGGCTCCTCCTCGTCCAGGACGAAGCGGTTCACCCCGACCACCACCCGCTCCCCGGCGTCGGTCTCCCGCGCGATCCGGTAGGCGTTGCGCTCGATCTCCCCCTTCTGGAAGCCCTGCTCGATGGCGCCCACCGCGCCGCCCAGCCCCTCCACCCGGTCCATCAGCGCCACCGCCGCCGCCTCGAGGTCGTCCGTCATCCGCTCGATCGCGTAGGAGCCGGCGAACGGGTCGACGGTGGCGGTCACGTCCGTCTCGTACGCCAGCACCTGCTGGGTGCGCAGCGCCAGCCGGGCGGCCTTCTCGGTGGGCAGCGCGATGGCCTCGTCGAAGGAGTTGGTGTGCAGCGACTGGGTGCCGCCGAGCACCGCCGCGAGGCCCTGGACGGCCACCCGGACCAGGTTGACCTCGGGCTGCTGGGCGGTGAGCTGGACCCCCGCCGTCTGGGTGTGGAAGCGCAGCATCAGCGACCGCGGGTCCCGGGCGCCGAACTCCTCGCGCATGGTCCGCGCCCAGATCCGGCGGGCCGCCCGGAACTTGGCCACCTCCTCCAGGAGGCTGGTGCGGGCCACGAAGAAGAAGGACAGCCGGGGGGCGAACTCGTCCACCGCCATCCCGGCCGCCAGCGCGGTACGGACGTACGCGATCCCGTCCGCCAGCGTGAAGGCCACCTCCTGCACGGGCGAGGCCCCGGCCTCCGCCATGTGGTAGCCGGAGATGGAGATGGTGTTCCACCGGGGCAGCTCGGCCCGGCAGTACCGGAAGGTGTCGGCGACCAGCCGCAGCGAGGGGGCCGGCGGGAAGATGTAGGTGCCGCGGGCGATGTACTCCTTGAGCACGTCGTTCTGGACCGTGCCGGTCAGCGCCGCCGCCGGGACCCCCTGCTCCTCGGCGACCAGCTGGTACATCAGGAGCAGCACGGCGGCCGGGGCGTTGATGGTCATCGAGGTGGAGACCCGGTCCAGCGGGATGCCCTCGAACAGCTCCCGCATGTCCTCGACGGAGTCGACGGCCACCCCGACCCGGCCGACCTCGCCGTGCGCGAGCGGGGCGTCGGAGTCGTGGCCCATCTGGGTCGGCAGGTCGAAGGCGACGGACAGGCCGGTGGAGCCGCCGGCGATCAGCGCCCGGTAGCGGGCGTTGGACTCGGCGGCCGTCCCGAAGCCGGCGTACTGCCGCATCGTCCAGGGCCGTCCGGTGTACATCGTCGGGTACACGCCCCGGGTGAAGGGGTAGCCGCCCGGCTCGCCGAGCTGCCCGGCGGCGTCCCAGCCGCGCAGCTGCTCCGGCCCGTAGACCGGCTCGATGGGGATCCCCGACTCGGTCTGCCGCGCCATCGTTACCGCTCCTTCATCGAGCCTGGTGCCGCGTACTGGTACAACCTGTCCCGCCGTGCCGTCGTTCGCAACCACACGGCGCCGGGAAGCATCCCTACGTACACACGCAGAAATCGGGGGGCACGATGTACCGCCAGAGAGTCATGAGAAGCGCCGTGGTGGCGGCCGTCGCGGCGGTCGTCGCGACCGGCTGCGGGCCGCAGGGGTCGGGGGCCGCGGGGTCCTCGGGCGGGACCGGTTCCGGCCGTTCCGCCGCACCGAGCGCACCGGCCGACCCGTCGGCCGCCCCTTCCCATGACGACAAGCCGGCCGGGGACACCGCCTCGCCCAGCGCCTCCGCCACCCCCGGCGCCGCCAAGGCGCTGATGGCCGAGGGCTCCGAGAGCGAGCAGGTCCGCGAGCTGCAGGCGCGGCTGAAGCAGCTCGCCTACTTCCACCGCTCGCCCACCGGCTTCTACGGCTCGATCACGAGCACGGCCGTCAAGGGCTTCCAGACCAAGCGGCAACTTTCGGCCACCGGCAGCGTCGACGAGGACACCTGGCAGAAGCTGCTCGCCATGACGCACCGGCCCACCGACGCCGAGCTGCGCCCGCCGACCACCAACGAACTCGACACGCCCGACCCGCGCTGCCTGACCGGCCGCGTCATGTGCATCAGCAAGGAGAGCCGCACCCTCGCCTGGATGATCGACGGCAAGGTCCAGCTCGCCTTCGACGTGCGCTTCGGCTCCGAGAACACCCCGACCCGCGAGGGCCAGTTCAACGTGGAGTGGAAGGCCCGCGAGTGGACGTCCACGCTGTTCCACACGCCCATGCCGTACGCGATGTTCTTCAGCCGGGGCCAGGCGGTGCACTACTCGGCGGACTTCGCGGCGCGCGGGTACGCGGGCGCCTCGCACGGCTGCGTCAACGTCCGGGACAAGGTGAAGCTGTCGTCGCTCTTCGACCAGGTGAAGGTCGGGGACAAGGTCGTCGTCTACTGGTGACGTCCGCTCGCGGGCCGCGTCCGGCCGCCGGGGGCCCCGGCGGCGGGGCGGGGAAGTAGAGGGCGCGGGCAGGGCCGGGGGAACGTGCCCCGCCCGCGCCGAGTGCGCAGAGCCCAGGGGTACGGGGGGAACCCCGGCTCATGCGCGGCCGATGACCAGTCGGCTCGTTATGTACTGCGCCGGGCGCGCGAAAAGTGTTACAGCCGCTCGCGGCGGGGGTCGGGAACCGACACGGGAGCGGTCGGAGCGGCCTTGTGCGGGGTGAAGCCGAGGGGGGTCGAGCCGCCCTTCTTGCCGCCCTTGCCCTTGTCCTTGCCGTCGTCCTTGCCGCCGCCCTTGCCGGCGGAGTCCCCGTCTCCGGTGCCGCCGGTACCCGTGCCGGTGCCGAGCAGCCGGTCGCAGAAGCGCTCGACCCGGTCGCCGCGGGCGGCGCCCTCCAGGTCCGTCCGGCGGATCCCGTCCAGGTGCCCGGCGCGCAGGTCCTTGCAGTTGTCGATCAGCCTGCGGCGGGCCTCGGCGCCGCCGCCGGTCGTGCCGCCCGCGTCGGTGCCCCCGGTCTTCTTGGGCTCGGGCTGCTCCGAGGGCGTGCCGGTGCCGGCCGTGGCGGTGGCCTCGGGCCCGGTCGTACCGGAGGGCGCGCCGGTGACCGGCGGGTCCGGCAGCCGGCGGGTGCCGAAGCGCTCGCCGGTGCCACCGGTCGGCTCCGGGGCCACCCGGGAGAACTCCTGGGAGGGCAGCACGGAGACGGTGGCCGAGGGCCCGGCGCCGGCGCGCACCTCCTGGCCGGGCAGCAGTCCGGTGGTGGCCGCGGCGGCGACCCCGCCGATGGTGAGTCCGGCGACGGCGGCGGCCAGGCCCAGCCGCAGCGGCCGGCGGCCGGCTCCGGCACGGCGGGGCGCGCGGACCGGACCGGTCAGCGGCCGCAGCTCCACGGCGCCCGCGGGCGCCGTGGGCGCCAGCCGGACCGTCGGTTCGGCGGCTTCCCGGGCCTGGGTGTCGGCGGTCCGGGCGGCCCGGAAGGCAGCCAGCGCGGCGGCCTCACCGGGCAGTTCCGCCTCGGGGCGGGCAGCCGGAACCAGGGAGTCGAGTGCGTGGGCGAGGCGGGCCGCCCCGGGCCGCCCCGGGTGTCCGTCGCCGGGCAGGACCGGTTCGCCGGAGAGCAGCTTTTCGGCTGCGGCCCCGTCGAGCCACCCGTAGCGATCGTCGGCCATCACATGTCCTTCTGCGTCCGCCAACGCGATTGCGTCACACCGGTCCGCTCCTTGGGACCGGCCCGCGGGCCGCGTTGTGCCGGCACGGCGTCGAGGTCCCCGCTGCCCCCCTCGCCACTGCCGCCTCCGGGGTTGCCGGGGGCGTCGTGGCCTTCGGCATTATCCCCGAACTCCGAGCCCAGCAGCTCGGCCAGTTTCTTCAGTCCCCGGTGGGCCGCGGTGCGGACCGCGCCGGGCCGCTTGCCCAGGGTCTCGGCGGCGCTCTTGGCGTCCAGGCCGACGACCACCCGGAGCACCACGGCCTCGGCCTGGTCCCGGGGCAGCCGGGATATCAGTTCCATCGTCCGGCCGGTGGACAGCGCCTCCATGGCCTCGCCGTAGGTGTCGGAGTCGGCGGCCCGGCCGGTCAGCTCGGTCTCGTCGCCGCCCACCGCGGGGCGCCGGCCGCGCATGCGTATGTGGTCCAGGGCGCGGTTGCGGGCGATCCGGGCGGTCCAGCCGCGGAAGCGGTCGGCGTCGCCCTCGAAGGCGGCGAGGTCGCGGGCTATCTGCAGCCAGGCCTCGGAGGCCACGTCCTCCGCCTCGGCCTCGCCGACGAGCGTGCGCAGGTACCCGAGCAGGCGCGGGTGCACCGTGCGGTACACAGTCCGGAACGCGTTCTCGTCGCCGTCCTGTGCCGCGAGCACCGCGGCGGTCAGCTCCGCGTCGTCCCCCAGCACGTCCCCAACCCGTTCACTGTCCTGTACGTCTTGCGCAAATCAGCACGTTACGGCCTTCCGGGGCCTCTCGTCCATGACTTGTACAAGCTGCAACCATCCGAGCGCGAAGCGGGGTGTGACAGAAAACGCACCCGCGACGCAGACATGTATACGGGCTTGTCGCACGAGCCCGTAACGGACGGCGGCCGGGGCCTCTCCTGTGGGGGGTGGCGGCCTCGGTCGCCTTCCGGATCCCCCGCGCGGTGCCCACGGCCGTCCGCCGGGCCCCCGACGACCGGTCCCGATGACGACTCACGTCCAGGATTCTGCGCCATCCGGGTGAACACCCGTGAACCGGCACCCGTCCCGCGCGCGTCCGCAACCCGCCCCGCCTCCCCGTGCGGGTGAAATCCTCCTCGTCGCACGCCTGCGGCACCCCTCAGGTCGGTAGCGTGGCGGCACACCCCCGACACGCCCCGAGGAGCCCCCCGCTGTCCAGCCACCTTCCGGCACAGGTCCGCGGCTGCTCCGGGCTGGCCCGGTTCAACGCCGCGGCCCCCGAGGCGGCCGAGGAGTCCCTGCTGCACTGCTGCGGCAGCCGCCGGTGGGCCCACCGGGTGGCGGCCCACCGCCCGTACCCGGACCTGGAGGCGCTGCTCGCCGCGGCCGACGAGGCGGCGTACGACCTCTCCCGGGCGGACCTGAGCGAGGCACTGGCCGACGAGTTCCCCGCCGAACTGCACCGGGACGCGCTGCCGGCCGCCCATCTGGCGCTGGCCGCGGCGCAGGACGAGTACGAGCGGACCTTCGGGCACGCCTTCCTCATCTGCCTGGACGACCACCCGCCGGCCGAACACCCCGACCTCGTGCTGGCCGCCGTGCACCGCCGGATGGCCAACGACCCCGAGGAGGAGCGGACCATCGCCGCCGACGAACTGCGGCGGCTGGCCCGCGGGCGGCTGGTCGCCCTGGTGGGCGGGATGGCCGGCCTCGCGGGAGTGAGTGCCGTACGCCCGAATTGGCCTACTTCCGAGTTGTCGGATAGCCCGTCCGTGCCTGTTTGATCACACCAAGGGACCCCGCGCGAAGGAACCGACAAGTCGTCGCTACGATGTCCGGGGCCGGTGGACCGTACCCGGCCGGGCCCGACCGACAAAGAAGCCGGCGGCCCTCGCCTCGCTTCCGGAGGGTTTTCCGTGCCGGCTGGAACGTTGTACCGCGGCCGGGAAGGTATGTGGTCCTGGGTGGCTCATCGAGTCACCGGCGTCCTCATCTTCTTCTTCCTGTTCGTACACGTCCTCGACACCGCTCTCGTCCGCGTCTCCCCCGAGGCGTACGACGATGTCGTGGCTACCTACAAGACCCCGATTGTCGGGCTGCTGGAATACGGCCTCGTGGCCGCGATCCTCTTCCACGCCCTCAACGGACTCCGTGTCATCGCCGTGGACTTCTGGTCCAAGGGCCCCCGCTACCAGAAGCAGATGCTCTGGACCGTCGTGGGCATCTGGGTCGTGCTGATGGCCGGGGCCCTGTACCCCGTCCTCGGTCACGCGGCTTCTGAACTGTTCGGGAAGTGACACCGATGTCTGCTGACACCTCTTCTTCCTCGATCGGCGCCGTCGAAGGCGTGAGCCTCTACGACGTCGACAACCCGGCCCCGTACATCGAGGCCCCGCGCAAGCGCACCTCGAAGACGCCCCGGTCGACCCGCGGCAACTTCGAGATGGCCGCCTGGCTCTTCATGCGCCTGTCCGGCATCGTGCTGGTCGTCCTGGTCCTCGGCCACCTGCTGATCCAGCTGGTGCTCGACGGCGGCGTGTCCAAGATCGGCTTCGCCTTCGTGGCCGGCCGCTGGGCGTCCCCGTTCTGGCAGGTGTGGGACCTGCTGATGCTGTGGCTGGCCATGCTGCACGGCTCGAACGGCCTGCGTACCGTCATCAACGACTACGCGGAGCGCGCGAACACGCGGCTGTGGCTGAAGGGCCTGCTCTACACCGCCACGGTGTTCACCATCCTCCTGGGCACGCTGGTGATCTTCACCTTCGACCCGAACATCCGCTAGGCAACGGGGCTGAGGCGACACATCGCATGAAGATCCACAAGTACGACACCGTCATCGTCGGCGCCGGCGGCGCCGGTATGCGCGCCGCCATCGAGGCGACGAAGCGCAGCCGCACCGCCGTGCTGACCAAGCTGTACCCGACCCGCTCCCACACGGGCGCCGCGCAGGGCGGCATGGCCGCCGCGCTCGCCAACGTGGAAGAGGACAACTGGGAGTGGCACACCTTCGACACGGTCAAGGGCGGTGACTACCTGGTCGACCAGGACGCCGCCGAGATCCTGGCGAAGGAGGCCATCGACGCGGTCCTCGACCTCGAGAAGATGGGCCTGCCGTTCAACCGCACCCCGGACGGCACCATCGACCAGCGCCGCTTCGGCGGCCACTCGCGCGCCCACGGCGAGGCCCCGGTCCGCCGGTCCTGCTACGCCGCGGACCGCACCGGTCACATGATCCTCCAGACGCTGTACCAGAACTGCGTCAAGGAGGGCGTGGAGTTCTTCAACGAGTTCTACGTCCTGGACCAGCTGATCACCGAGGTCGACGGGGTCAAGCACTCCGCCGGCGTGGTCGCCTACGAGCTGGCCACCGGCGAGATCCACATCTTCCAGGCGAAGGCCGTGATCTACGCCTCCGGCGGCAACGGCAAGTTCTTCAAGGTGACCTCCAACGCGCACACCCTCACCGGTGACGGCCAGGCGGCCTGCTACCGGCGCGGCCTGCCGCTGGAGGACATGGAGTTCTTCCAGTTCCACCCGACGGGCATCTGGCGCATGGGCATCCTACTGACGGAGGGCGCCCGCGGTGAGGGCGGCATCCTCCGCAACAAGGACGGCGAGCGCTTCATGGAGAAGTACGCGCCGGTCATGAAGGACCTCGCGTCCCGTGACGTCGTCTCGCGCTCCATCTACACGGAGATCCGCGAGGGCCGCGGCTGCGGTCCCGAGGGCGACCACGTCTACCTCGACCTGACGCACCTGCCGCCGGAGCAGCTGGACGCCAAGCTGCCGGACATCACCGAGTTCGCCCGTACGTACCTCGGCATCGAGCCGTACACGGACCCGATCCCGATCCAGCCCACCGCGCACTACGCCATGGGCGGCATCCCGACCAACGTCGAGGGTGAGGTCCTCTCGGACAACACCACCGTCGTCCCGGGCCTGTACGCGGCCGGCGAGGTGGCCTGCGTGTCGGTGCACGGCGCCAACCGGCTGGGCACCAACTCGCTGCTCGACATCAACGTCTTCGGCAAGCGCTCGGGCATCGCGGCCGCCAAGTACGCGTCCGAGGCCGACTACGTCGAGCTGCCGGAGAACCCGGCCCAGCAGGTGGTCGACCTGGTCGAGCAGCTGCGCGCCTCCACGGGCAGCGAGCGGGTCGCGGAGCTGCGCAACGAGCTCCAGGAGACGATGGACGCGAACGTGTCCGTCTTCCGTACCGAGCAGACGATCAAGACCGCGGTCGAGAAGATCGCCGAGCTGCGCGCCCGGTACAAGAACGTCTCGGTGCAGGACAAGGGCAAGCGGTTCAACACGGACCTGCTGGAGGCCATCGAGCTGGGCAACCTGCTCGACCTGGCCGAGGTCATGGCCGTCTCGGCCCTGGCCCGCAAGGAGTCCCGCGGCGGTCACTACCGCGAGGACTACCCGAACCGCGACGACGTCAACTTCATGCGCCACACCATGGCGTACCGCGAGGTCGGCGACGACGGCACGGACTCCGTCCGGCTCGACTACAAGCCCGTCGTCACCACCCGCTACCAGCCGATGGAGCGTAAGTACTGATGGCTACCCCGACCCTGGACAAGGTGGAGGCGGAGGCCGCGGCCTCCCCGTACATCACGGTCACCTTCCGGATCCGCCGCTACAACCCGGAGGTCTCGGAAGAGGCCCAGTGGCAGGACTTCCAGATCGAGATCGACCCGAAGGAGCGCGTGCTCGACGGTCTCCACAAGATCAAGTGGGACCTGGACGGCACGCTCACCTTCCGCCGGTCGTGCGCGCACGGCATCTGCGGCTCCGACGCGATGCGGATCAACGGCAAGAACAGGCTCGCCTGCAAGACGCTGATCAAGGACATCAACCCGGAGAAGCCCATCACGGTCGAGGCCATCAAGGGCCTCACCGTGATGAAGGACCTCATCGTCGACATGGAGCCCTTCTTCCAGGCGTACCGGGACGTCATGCCGTTCCTGGTCACCAAGGGCAACGAGCCGACCCGCGAGCGCCTGCAGTCCGCCGAGGACCGCGAGCGCTTCGACGACACCACCAAGTGCATCCTGTGCGCCGCGTGCACGTCCTCGTGCCCGGTGTTCTGGAACGACGGCCAGTACTTCGGCCCGGCGGCGATCGTCAACGCGCACCGCTTCATCTTCGACTCGCGTGACGAGGCCGGCGAGCAGCGGCTGGAGATCCTGAACGACAAGGACGGCGTGTGGCGCTGCCGCACCACGTTCAACTGCACCGACGCGTGCCCCCGCGGCATCGAGGTCACCAAGGCCATCCAGGAAGTCAAGCGCGCCCTCATCACGCGCCGCTTCTGACCCCTCCCGGTCGCCCGCACCACGACGAAGGCCCCGCCCCCCCGGTTCTCCGGGGAGCGGGGCCTTCGGCCGTTCGGGTGGCCGCGGCCCCGTTGGCCTCCCCCACAGACGCGACGCATGGTGTCGTGCGGGCGGAGACTCTTGGGAGGCATGCGGTGCCCACGCTGCTCGAAGGAGCCGACTGGTTCATGGAGCGCAACCCGGGCTGCCGGGTGGAGATCATCGACGGTCAGATCCGGCTGTCATTCTTGCGGGACGGGCCCCACCAGGAGGTCACCGCCAACAACTTCCGGGCCGACCTGCACACCAAGGTCCGGGCATACGGCAACGCCGGCATCCCCGTCTACGTCATCGTCGACCGCAGGCACCAGCGCCTGCACGTACTGACCGAGCCACAGGCCGACGGGTACGAGACGCACCGCGTCCATGCCCCCGGCGAGCTCGTCACCCTCCCCGAGTCCATCGGCGCCAAGGTCACCCTGGACGTGGCCGAGGTGCTGCGGGCGGCCGCGCCCAAGCCGAAGGCCGAGTAGCCCCGGTCAGGCCGTCGGCTTGGGGACCGTGAAGGTGTAGAGGTCCATGTTCCCGCCGCGGCCGCAGGTGTTGTCGGGGGCGATGTAGTTGGCGTCCTGGACGGCGTCGCCGAAGGCCTCGCCGGGGCCGCCCGCGACCTTGATGCGCATCTTCACGTCCTTCGTCGCGCCCGCCTTCACGCCGCCCGGCACGGTCTGGAAGGCGAGGTGGCCGGCGGGCATGGCCCGCCACGTGGCCGCGGCCTTGTCCCACCACTGCACGGCGATCTTCCGGTCCGCGCGCACCGGGCTGTACTGCGTCACGCCGGCGTCCACCTGGAGGGCCACCGCCTTGAGCGGGCCCTGGGAGGTGTTCTTGACGCGGAAGGTGAACTTGGTCCAGGTGGCGGCCGGGATCGTCTCCGGCAGGCCCAGGAGCTCGGTGTGGAGCCGGGAGACCGGGTAGGGCTCCCACTTCGCGCAGGAGGCGAAGGGGTCGGCGGCGGGCCGGTCGGCGGCGTCGGCGACACCGGACGTGGCGAGCAGCAGGGCCGGTACGGCGAGGCCGGTCAGGGCACGGCGAATCTTCATGTTCCCCCCAGGGACATACGTGGTGCGATATGCGCCGCGCCTGGTCATGCGCGGCTTTCACGATCATATGAGGTGTTCACCCCACCCCTTTCCATCACACCCTGAACCTGTTCAAAAACAGGCTTGAACGTGTTCAAAGACAGGGCTACAGTCAGTCCTGCCAACACTTTGAACACGTTCAAGAGGGGGGTGGGGTCATGGACCTCACTGTCTGGGCCTACGTCATCTACCTGCTCGTCAGCATCGGGCTGACCGTCTGGGTGGCACGCACCCTGAGCCGGAACGGGCGGATCTTCATCGCGGACGTACTGCACGGGGACGAGAAGCTGGCGGACGCCGTGAACCACCTGCTGGTGGTCGGCTTCTACCTCGTCAACCTCGGCTTCGTCAGCCTGTACCTGCGGGGCGCGGAGGACATCGAGGACCCCGCCGGCCTCTTCGAGGCACTGTCGCGCAAGCTCGGCGTCGTCCTGCTGGTGCTCGGCGTGATGCACCTCGGCAACGTCTGGGTGCTCAACAAGATGCGCCGCCGCGGGATCCTGGAGCGGCAGAACACCCCGCCGGTCCCCCCGCAGGGCTGGACCGCGCCGGTCGGGGCCTGAGCCCGTGCGGCCCCCCGGCAGCGCCGTGCGCCGGCTGACGGTGCTCTACGACGCGAACTGCCCGCTCTGCGTGCACCTGCGCAACTGGCTGCTGGGCCAGCGGTGGCTGGTACCGCTGGCGCTGGTGCCGGCCACCTCCCTGGAGGCGCAGCGCCGCTTCCCGCAGCTGGACCACGCCGCCACCCTCCGGGAGATCACGGTGGTCGGGGACGGCGGCCAGGTGTGGACCGGTGCGCACGCCTTCGTCATGTGCCTGTGGGCGCTGGCCGAGCACCGGCCCCGGGCCAACTGGCTGGCCACCCCGGCCGGCTTCCCCTTCGCCCGGGCCGCCATGCTCGCCGCGGCCAAGGTCCGCCAGAACACCACACGCTGCGACGAGCAGTGCGGCGTCCCCGGATAGGCTCGTACACCGTGACTGACGTGAAGCCCGCCAAGAGCGAACAGACCCGCACGCTCATCCTCGAAACCGCGCTCCGGCTCTTCCAGGAGCGCGGCTACGACAAGACGACCATGCGGGGCATCGCCAAGGAGGCCGGCGTCTCGGTCGGCAACGCCTACTACTACTTCGAGTCCAAGGAACACCTGGTCCAGGGGTTCTACGACCGGATCGCCGCCGAACACCAGGCGGCGGTCCGGCCCGTGCTGGACGCGGAGACCGACCTCCAGAAGCGGCTGGCCGGGGTGCTGACCGCCTGGCTGGACATCGCCGCCCCGTACCACGAGTTCGCCGCCCAGTTCTTCAAGAACGCCGCCGACCCCGAGAGCCCGCTCAGCCCGTTCTCCGCCGAGTCGGAACACGCCCGCGAGCAGGCCATCGCGGTCCACCGGGAGGTGCTGGGCGGCTCCAAGGCCAAGGTCCCGGAGGAGCTGCGGGAGATCCTGCCCGAGCTGATGTGGCTCTCGCAGATGGGCCTGGTCCTCTACTGGGTCTTCGACCGCTCCGAGGGCTCCGAGCGCACCCGCCGGCTCGCCGAGCGGGGCGCCGCGCTCACCACCCGGGGCGTGACCCTGGCCCGGTTCCGGGTGCTGCGGCCGCTGGTCCACGAGGTGCACGAGCTGTTCACCGACTTCCTGCCGGGAATGGCACAGGCCGCCAGCGCCCGCAAGCGCTGACGGCCCGTCGCCGGTGCCGGCCCCGGCTCAGAGCCGGTGGGACCGGTGCCGGCTCACAGCCAGTTGAGGTCCCACAGACGCCACACGCCGGTGCCGTCCGCGAGGAACTGCGCGCCGGTGACGGCGTCGCGGCTGATCACGTACTCCTTCTTCTGCCAGAGCGGCAGGACCGGGACCTGCTCGGCCACCAGCTGCTGCGCGGCCCGGAAGTCGTTGAGCGAGTCACCGCGGTCGCTGTAGGACTGGGTCTTGCTGATCAGCGCTTCGAGGGCCGGGTCGTTGAACCCGCTGCGCCAGCCGGAGTCCTTGCCGACCAGCGGCGCGGTGAAGTTGTCCGGGTCCGGGAAGTCCGCGACCCAGCCGATGAGGTAGGCGTCGAACCTGGCCGCCGCGTACGCCTTCTGGAAGGACGTGAAGTCCGGGATGGTGTCGATCTTGACCTTGAAGAGGCCCGTCTCCTCCAGCTGCCGCTTGACCTCCGCGGCCTCCGCGACGTTGGCGTCGCGCTTGTTGATGCCCAGCGTGAAGGAGACCGGGGTGCTGATGTCGGCCTTCCGCAGGATCGACTTCGCCTCGGCCGCGCTCGGCTGCGGGTAGACGTCGTAGAAGGGCGTGCTGTGGCCGCTGACGCCCTGCGGGATCAGCGAGTACAGCGGCGTGACGGTGCCCTCGAAGACGTTCCGGGCGATGGCAGAGCGGTCCAGCACCGCGGCGACGGCCTGCCGGGCGGCCCGCTCCCGGAAGGTGGAGTTCTTGCGGACGTTGAAGACCATCGAGCGGATCTCGGAGCCGCCGGACTCGTGGTAGCGGGTGTCCTCGATGCCCGGGTTCAACTGGGCCAGGACGTTCGGCGGCAGCTCGCGGTGGGCCACGTCGATGTCGTGGTTCTTCCACGCGGAGTTGAGCTGCTCGGAGTCCTCGTAGTACTTGACCGTGACCGGGACGTGCGCCGGCTTGGCGTTGCCCTGGTACGAGCCGTTGGGCGTGAGCTCGATCTGGCCGTTGGTGGAGGACTCCAGGACGTACGGGCCCGAGCCGTCGACCTCGGTGCCCGTGCGCAGCCCGTCGGCCGGGTACTTCTCCTTGTCCACGATCGCCCCGGCACCGGTGGCTATCTTGAACGGGAAGGTCGCGTCGCGCTGGGACAGGTTGAAGGTGATCGTCCGGTCCCGCACGCTGACCGACTTCAGCGTGTTCAGCAGCGGCTTCGGACCCTGGTCCGAGTTGATCTTGAAGATCCGGTCGAAGGAGAACTTCACGTCCTCCGCCGTCATCTCCCGGCCGTTGGAGAACTTCATGCCGGGCCGCAGCTCGCACTGGTACGTGGTGAGCTTGAGCCCGATGAACTTGCAGGAGCTCGCGGCGTCCGGGACGGGTACGTCGGAACCGTTCTTGAGCGTCAGCAGTGACTGGTAGACATTGCTGTACAGCGCCCAGGAGCCGGCGTCGTAGGCGCCGGCCGGGTCGAGGGAGGAGACTTCATCGGTCGTCCCGACCGTGATGGCGTCCTTCTTGCCGTCCGAGGGCAGCAGCTGCCAGGCCCCCACCCCGGCGACCACCAGAACCGATCCGGCCGCCAAGGCCCCAATAGCAACACGCCGCATGCCGAGCCATCCTCCACGCCCCACCACGCCGACGGGCCCCTTTAGCCGTCGACCACTGGACCGTCCGGCTTCGTGAGCCGACGGCCTGAGAGCCGCCGGCCCCCTTAGCCGTCAGCTCTTGCAAACGTTGCCCACTCAACCACGGAAATTTCACAAGTGGAAGGGCGTGTCACTACAGCTTTCACCAAGTTACGTCTGATAAGACGCAAGCTCTACGACGGTGATGTCGGAGGGGGCTCCGACCCGTACCGGCGGCCCCCACGCGCCGGCCCCACGAGAAACGTACAACTGCGTGTCCCCGTACCGCTCCAGGCCGGCCACGGTCGGGTTGGCGAGGGCCGCGATGTACTCCCCCGGCCAGAGCTGGCCGCCGTGCGTGTGGCCGGAGAGCTGGAGGTCCACGCCGTAGCGGACCGCGTCGTGGATCACCACCGGCTGGTGGGCCAGCAGCACCGCCGCGCGGGAGCGGTCCCGGTCGCCGAGGGCCCGGCCGAAGTCGGGCCCCTCGCCCTCGCGTTCGCCCGCCACGTCGTTGACGCCGGCCAGGTCGAAGAAGGGCATCGGGGTACGGGCGTTCTCCAGCGGGTGCACGCCCAGCTCGCGGACGTGGTCGACCCACTGGCGGGCGCCGGAGAAGTACTCGTGGTTGCCGGTGACGAAGTAACTGCCGTGCCGGGCGCGCAGCCGGGCCAGCGGCTCGGCGGCCGGGCCGAGGTCGTGGACGCTGCCGTCGACCAGGTCCCCGACGATGGCGATCAGGTCGGGCTGGGTGGCGTTGACGGTGTCGACGATGCGCTGGGTGTGGGCCCGGCCGAGGATGGGGCCGAGGTGGATGTCGCTCACCACGGCGATGCGGTAGCCGTGGGCGGCCCTGGGGAGTTTGGCGAGGGGGACCTGGACGCGCTTGACCCTTGGTCCGCGCATGACGCCGTACGTTCCGTACGCGACCGTCGTGCCGGCCGTTGCCGCGGCTGCGGTTGCCAGGGTCCTGGCCACGAACACCCTGCGGGTGCTCCCGGGGGCTCCGCCCCCGGACCTTCGCCACCCGCCCCTACCCGGGCGGCCTGACCTACTCCGGTCACCCGCTGGCCTGCGCGGCCGCGG
>NZ_JBFBGK010000026.1:0-77111 GCF_040684615.1 Streptomyces sp. NPDC089919 | reverse complement strand
CGCCCACCCTGTTCCTGACAGGCCGTCAGTTCAGTAATCTGACTACACGTCAGCTTCCTTGTCCGGTACGGGTCTTCCCATGGCCCGCAGCGACACCGGCCAGCAGCTCGGGGACGAGGTCGAAGCCGAGCACGCGGTGGCCGGCCTTGACGAGGTTGGCGGCCATCGGGCCGCCCATGTGGCCGAGGCCGATGAATGCGACGGTGGTTCCGGTCACCAGACGACCTCCTGGGACGAAGCGGTCGCGCCGAGCCGGAGCCCGGGCGCGTCGAGCGGGGCGAAGTAGCGGTCCACGGCCGCCGGGGTGACGTCCTCGAGCGTGGCCGGCGACCAGTGCGGGTCGCGGTCCTTGTCGATGACCTGGGCGCGGATGCCCTCGACCAGGTCGGGGGAGGCCAGCGCCGCGCAGGAGACCCGGTACTCCTGCTCCAGCACCCGCTCCAGCGGCCCGAGGCGGCGGGCCCGGCGGAGCGCGGCCAGGGCGACTTTGACGGCGGTGGGGGACTTGGCCAGCAGCGTGCCGGCCGCGTCCTTGGCGGCGGGGACGTCCGACGCGAGGAGCCGCGCCACGATCTCCTCGGCGGTGTCGGCGGCGTAGCAGTGGTCGATCCACTCGCGGGCGGCGGCCAGGGCGCCCGGCGGGGGCTGTGCCACGTACCGCTCCAGGACGCGGTGGACGGGGGCGCCGGCCAGGTCCCGGGCGAGATCCGGTAGTGCGGAGGCGGGTGCGAAGTGATCGGCGAGACCGCACAGCAGCGCGTCCGCGGCACTCACGGGCGCGCCGGTCAGGGCCAGGTGGGTGCCCAGCTCGCCGGGGGCGAGGGCGAGGAGGTAGGTGCCGCCCACGTCGGGGACGAAGCCGATGCCGGTCTCGGGCATGGCGACCTTGGACCGTTCGGTGACGATGCGGACACTGCCGTGCGCGGAGACGCCGACCCCGCCGCCCATGACGATGCCGTCCATGAGGGCGACGTACGGCTTGGGGTAGCGGGCGATCAGGGCGTTGAGGCGGTACTCGTCGCGCCAGAAGTCCGCCGAGGCGGTGCCTCCGGTGCGGGCGTCCTCGTGGATGGCGCGGATGTCGCCGCCCGCGCACAGGCCCCGGTCGCCGGCACCCCGGATGACGACCAGGGCGACGGAGGGATCGGCCGCCCAGGCCGTCAGGGCCTCCTCGATCCGGCGCACCATGGGGTGGCTGAGGGCGTTGAGTGCCTTGGGGCGGTTGAGGGTGATGTACCCGGCGTGGCCCTCGGTGTGCAGCAGGACGTGGTCCTCGCCGGTGGGTGTCTCGTTGGTCATCGCAGGGTCTCCGTGAGTCCGCGCGCGACGATCACGCGCATGACCTCGTTGGTGCCTTCCAGGATCTGGTGGACCCGTAGGTCCCGGACGATCTTCTCGATGCCGTACTCGCTCACATAGCCGTAACCGCCGTGGAGTTGGAGGGCGGCATCGGCCACCTGGTAGCCGGTGTCGGTGGCGAAGCGCTTGGCCATCGCGCACAGCCGGGGGGCCAGCGGGTCCCCGGTGTCGAGGGCTTCGGCGGCCTGCCGGACCAGCGCGCGGGCCGCGGCCAGCTCGGTGGCCATGTCGGCCAGCCGGAACTGCAGGGCCTGGGCGTCCAGCAGCCGGCCCCCGAAGGCCTCGCGGTCGGCGAGGTGGGACAGCGAGCGGTCCAGGGCGCTCTGGGCGCCGCCCAGCGAGCAGGCGGCGATGCCGAGGCGGCCGCCGTTGAGGCCGTTCATGGCGATGCGGAAGCCGTCGCCCTCGGCGCCGAGCAGCCGGTCGGCGGGGATGCGGACCCCGTCGAGGACGACCTGACGGGTGGGCTGCGCGTTCCAGCCCATCTTCCGCTCGTTCGGGCCGAACGAGACGCCCGGGTCGTCATGTTGCACGACGAACGCGGAGATCCCGCCGGGTCCGCGGTCGCCGGTCCGGGCCATCACGACGTACACGCCGGCGGCTCCGGCGCCGGAGATGAACTGCTTCACCCCGGTCAGGACGTAGTGGTCGCCCAGCCGCTCGGCGCGGGTGCGCAGGGCGGCGGCGTCCGAGCCCGCGCCCGGTTCGGTCAGGCAGTAGCTGCCCAGGGTGGCGGCCGAGCACAGGCCCGGCAGCCAGCGGTCGCGCTGGCCGTGGTCGCCGTAGCGGTCGATCATCCAGGCGACCATGTTGTGGATGGAGAGGTAGCCGGCGATGGACGGGCAGCCGGTGGCGAGGGTCTCGAAGACGAGGACGCCGTCGCTGCGGGACAGGCCCGAGCCGCCGTGCTCCTCGCGGACGTAGACGCCTGCCAGGCCCAGGGCGGCGGCCCGGCGGATGACGTCCACGGGGAAGTGCTTGTCCTGGTCCCAGGCGACCGCGTGCGGGGCCAGCTGCTCCTGGGCGAAGTCGAGGGTGACCTCGGCGAGGGCGAGCTGGTCCTCGGTGAGGGTGGTGGTCACGGCGCTCACCCCATCGTCGGGATGGTGAAGCTCGCGCCCTCCTTGACCCCGGAGGGCCAGCGCGAGGTGACGGTCTTCGTGCGGGTGTAGAAGCGGATCGAGTCCGGCCCGTGCTGGTTGAGGTCGCCGAAGCCGGACTTCTTCCAGCCGCCGAAGGTGTGGTAGGCGACGGGGACCGGGATGGGGACGTTGACGCCGACCATGCCGGTGTTGACCCGGCGGGTGAACTCGCGGGCGGTGTCCCCGTCGCGGGTGAAGATCGCCACGCCGTTGCCGAACGGGTGCTCGCTGGGCAGCCGCAGCGCCTCCTCGAAGTCGGCGGCCCGGACGACGGTCAGCACCGGGCCGAAGATCTCCTCGCGGTAGACGCGCATCTGCGGGGTGACCCGGTCGAAGAGCGTGGCCCCGGCGAAGAAGCCGTTCTCGTGCCCGGCGAGCGTGAACGGCCGTCCGTCCACGACCAGTTCGGCGCCCTCGGTGACGCCGATGTCCACGTACCGGTTGACCCGGTCCAGGGCGTCGCGGCTGACCAGCGGGCCGAAGTCCGCCTCCGGGTCGTCGGAGCGGCCGATCTTCAGGGTCGAGATCCGGTCCTTGAGGGCGGCGACCAGGCGGTCCGCGGTCTCCTCGCCGACCGGTACGGCCACCGAGATGGCCATGCAGCGCTCGCCCGCCGAGCCGTAGCCGGCCCCGACGAGCGCGTCCACGGCCTGGTCGAGATCGGCGTCGGGCATCACGATCATGTGGTTCTTGGCGCCGCCGAAGCACTGGGCGCGCTTGCCGTGGGCGGCGGCGGTGGCGTAGATGTGCGCGGCGATCGGGGTGGAGCCGACGAAGCCGAGGGCCTGCACCCGCGGGTCCTCGAGCAGGGTGTCGACCGCCTCCTTGCCGCCGTTGACGACGTTCAGGACGCCCGGCGGCAGGCCGGCCTCCAGGAACAGCTCGGCGAGCCGCAGCGGTACCGAGGGATCGCGCTCGGAGGGCTTGAGGATGAAGGCGTTGCCGCAGGCGAGGGCGGGGGCGGCCTGCCAGAGCGGGATCATGGCGGGGAAGTTGAAGGGGGTGATGCCGGCGACCACGCCCAGGGGCGAGCGCAGCGAGTGCACGTCGATGCCGGTGCCGGCGTTGTCGGTGAACTCGCCCTTGAGGAGGTGCGGGATCCCGGCGGCGAACTCGACCACCTCCAGGCCGCGTTGCAGGTCGCCATGGGCGTCGGCGACCGTCTTGCCGTGCTCGGCCGACAGCATCCGGGCCAGGTCCTCGCGCTCGTCCTCGACGAGCTGGAGGAAGCGCAGCAGGACGCGGCCCCGCCGCTGCGGGTTCCACTGCCCCCAATCGGCCTGCGCCTCCATGGCGTTGGCGATCGCCGCCTCGGTGTCGGCGCGTCCGGCCAGCGGTACGCGGGCCTGGACGGCGCCGGTGTTCGGGTCGTACACGTCGGCGAACAGCCCGGACGTGCCGGTGGTGTGCTTTCCGCCGATGAAATGGGTGAGTTCACGGACCATGGGAGCCTGCTCTCGTCAGGTCGGATCCGGGGATGGCACGACGGACCGGCGGCGGACACTCCGATGGGGGTGCGCCGTTGCGGAAGCCGTGGGAACTACGAGCGCACGGAAGTGGTGTGGGTACGCTCCGCCGGATCACCAGGGTCGTGGGTACAAACCGGTGCCATGCGTGTCTGCTCCATCCTCGTGGACAACACGGAACAACCCGCGGCCGGTATCCTGACTCCCGGATCCCCGCGTGCCGCCCGCCTTCCCGGCAGACCTCGCCAGTGGCGTGTGGAGGGCAGCACGCTCCCCGGTCACAGTGGCGGGACCGTGCCGGACTCACACCGGCTTCCCTGCACCGCGGACCTTGTGCCAGGAACATATAGTTGGACGTCCTAGTAAGTCCAGAGCGCCACCCGAGGTGGGAGCGGGCCGAGCGGCGCCGCACCGCGCGAGCCCCTGCCGGCCGAGCCGGGTGCGCACACCGCGCCGAAACCGGCCGGGCCCCCGCGTGGTCCGCGGCGCTGAGGTACTGGCGCACGTCCTGCACGGGGTACGGGTGGGGGAGCCCGTGACGGGGGCGGAGGCGCGGCGGCTGGGGTGAGTGCGGTGGTCGCCGGGTGCTTCGGGTCGCTCATCGCCGTTCATCCGCCGGGTACTTGGCCGCGGCGGCGTCGGCCCGTACGATTCCCCTGCCCGGCTCCGGCCGGGGACAACTTCATGGCTGTGCGATCGGGGGAAGCCGGTGGGAATCCGGCGCTGACCTGCAACCGTGTGCGGCGCGCTGACCTGCGCCGCGAGTCGGGATGCCCGCCGCGCGGCAGCATCCGCTTCCACTGTCACGGTCTGCAGAGCGAAGCCCGGTACCGCCGGAACACCACGTCAGCACGCTCACGGGGGTGGGCCGCGCCGGTCGCGGGGCCGCATCGGCCGACCGCACCGGTCAGAAAGGCCACCCCATGCTCCTGAGCCCCGCCCGTCGCGCCGCCGTCACCACGGCCGCCCTGGGACTCGCCCTCACCGGCCTCACCGCCGCGCCCGCCGTCGCCCACGCCAAGCCGGTGAACACCAACGCCGCCGTCAAGGTCACCCTCACCGTGCAGGGCCCCGACGGCCTGCTGTTCAAGGGCAAGGTCAAGACCAAGGGCCACGACGTGAGCACCGCCACCGGTGGTACCCACAAGTGCGACGGCACCAACGGTGGCGCCAACCCGACCAAGGTGCCGACCCCGACCGCGGCCCTGGACGACGCGGCCAAGAACCACTACTTCGGCTGGGACGGCACCTGGTACGCGTCCTTCGACGACTTCTCCGTGGACACCATCAAGGGTGTCAGCGGCGGCGGTTCGGCCTACTGGAACATATCCGTCAACGGCACGCCCACCCCGGTCGGCGGCTGCCAGTTCAAGCTGAACGCGGGCGACCAGGTGTCGTTCGTCTGGACGTCCTTCTGATCCGTCGGGAGGGTGCGGGCGGGGCCGGTGCTGACCCGCCCCGCCCGCCGTCCGTCAGGCTCCCCAGCGCAGCGCGATGGTGTCACCGACGTTGATGACCTTGCCGCGGGTGGCGCCCGCGAAGGCGGACCCGTCCACGCTCACCTTCCAGCTGTTCGAGCCGCTGTTCGCCTTGCCGTTGACGGCGGTGACGGTGCCGGTCCCGGACGACGGCGTGACGCTGGTGACGCAGCCGGACGGGGCGGCCGAGCCGATCGCCGCGGTCAGGACGTCGCCGAGGGTGGTGGTGGTACCGGTCGGCGTGATGGAGACGGCGCAGGCCTTCAGGTTGCCGGCGCCGTCGTCCACAGTGAGCGCCAGCTTGGTCGCGGTACCCGAGGTGAAGGCCGACTGGGCCACCCACTGCGGCGCGCCCGGGGTGACCGGGACGGGCGGGGCGGAGGTGAAGCCGCCGCCGACCACCGCGCGCAGCGCGTCGATCGAGGCGTAGGCGCTCGGGGCGGTGTCGCTGGGCTTGTACTTGAAACCGCCGGCAGGGTTGTACTGGTTGGCGATGAGGAAGTCGACCGGGGTCCTGCCGGCCAGGGTGACGAAGTCGCCGGTCTGGGCGTTGATGCCGCAGGCGTTGAGGCCCGCGACGCCCCAGCCGTTGGAGCTGGTGTTGACGCCGTACATCGAGTTGAAGGCGCCGGTGGTGTTGACCAGCTTGCCCTTGAGGAAGTCCTTCGCCTGGACGACGTCGGCGTCGGTGTTCGGGACGCCGGAGGCGCACAGGGCGGCCATCGCCGCGCCGGTCATGTCGACGTCGCCGGCGGTGGCCAGGGCGGTCGGGTTGCCCTCGGCCTTGCTGTACTGCCAGCCGCCGTCGTTGTGCTGGTTGGCGCGGATGCGGGCCACCAGCGAGTCGGTGAGGGACTGGGGTATGCGGACCCCGCCGGCCTGCGTCTTGGCACCGCCCAGGGCGAGCGCGGCGAAGACGGTGCCGTTGAAGTTCGCGGACGGGCCGAAGTAGCCCGGCTCGGCGGTCTGCCAGTAGGAGTAGATGTTCGCGATCAGGTTGCGGGAGGCCGAGACCCGGGCCGGGTCGATGCCGGCCGCGTTCGCGTTGAGGGCGCCCCGCTCGTAGTCGGTGACCACCGGCGAGGCGGAGGGCCAGCCGGACGTGCCGAGCAGGTTGCGGTAGACGGTCCGGGCGTTCTTCGTGGTGTCCCCGCCGGGGTAGACGTCGACGACCGCGGTACCCGCGGCGGCGAAGGCGCTGAAGGCCCACTCGTTGGACAGCCCGGATCCGGCGTACGAACCGTCCGCGGCCTGGAGGGACTTGAGGTACGTCACACCGTTCGCCTTGGACGTGGCGATCTGCGCCGGGGTGGACGTGGCGAAGGCCGGCAGCACGGTCAGCGCGAAGGCGCCGAGCGCGGCGGGCGCCGCGAGCGCGAGACGGCGGGAGGTACGGGAACGGTTCATGGCCTGCTCCTGGGGTCGGCGGACGCCGGCCGGCCGCTCGTCCCCGACGGCACGCCGCAGGACGGCACGGCCGGGGGAGGGGGCCGCCGTCCGGAACGCGTGGTACGGCTTCCTGATGCTTCGTCACCGCACGGGCATTCGGGCTCGGCACGGCGTCCGCCGTGCCACACCGCTGCGCGTCAGCTCCGGATTCGCACCGGATTCCCCCATGTGGCGCCCAGGACGCTACCTGAGTGATCAAGGGTCCGCCAGCGCGGTCGAGCAGGGGCCGACGGCGCCGATCGGATGAGACGCACCCCACCTTGACGGCGCTGTCCGGGGCGTGTTCGATGTCGGCTGATAAGTACTCAGCCCCAGGGGAAGCCGGTCGAATTCCGGCGCTGACCCGCAACCGTAGGCCCGGCACCGTCCCGGGCGAGCCGGATTGCCTGTGGCCGTGTCAGTGCACGAAGAACGCCGTCGCGGACTACGGCGTGGTCGTCATCGCCCCCGCGGAGCTCGCGCACGGGGCGTCCCGCCACGTTCCCGTACTCCGTCCGGCACGGACGAGGGGCCGCGGGTGAAGACCGAACAGCAGGCGAACCGGCACAGGAGCGCCGGGCGCAGACTCCTGGGCCTGGGCGCGGCGTTGGCGCTGACGTGCGGTGCGGCGGTCGCCTTCCTCGCACCTGCCACACCTGCCAGCGCCGACCCCCTCACGAAGTGCACGGCCACCGTCGGCGCCGTCGTCGCGGTCGACTTCGGCCCCTTCGGCGGGAAGGTCGTCCGCGGCTGCGACACCACTCCGACCACCGGCTACGAACTGCTGCACGAGGCCGGCTTCACCACGGCCGGCACCGTCCACGACGGCCCCGCCTTCATCTGCCGGATCGGCACCGCCTCCTTCAACTCCGGCAAGCAGTACCCGACTCCGGACAAGGAGGCCTGCGAGCTCACGCCGCCGGCCTCCGCCTACTGGTCGTACTGGATCGCCTCGCCCGGACAGAAGAAGTGGACGTACAGCCCGCTCGGCGCCATGTCCCGCACCCCCAAGCCGGGCGACGTGGACGCCTGGGTGTACGGCGGCACGGACATCGGCGGCAGCAAGGGCCGGCCCACCTTCTCCCCGGACGACGTCCGGGCCGGCGGCGGTTCGAAGCCCCGGCCCACGGACCCGGCCAAGCCCGGAATCCCCTACGGCGCCGTCGACATGGCCGCCGCCACCCGTTGGGTGACCGGGCAGCTCAAGGACGGCGAGCGGGTCGTCGACGTGACGACCGGCGCCCCCAACCACCTGCTCACCGCCGAGAGCGTCTTCGCGCTCGCAGCGGCCGACCGCAAGAGCCCGACGGCCGCCAAGGCCGCCGCCTTCCTGGCCCGGCCCGAGCAGACCGATGCCTTCGCCTACCCGGCGGGCAAGGACCAGGTCCCGGAGCCGGCCGCCGCGGCCCGCCTGGCCCTGACGGCCGAGGCCATCGGCGGCGACCCGCACGCGACCGGCGGCCACGACCTGCTGGGCGACCTCGTCAAGAGCGTCTGCCCCAGCGGCTCGGACGCCCCCGCGCCCCTGCCGGGCTGCACCGTCAAGGGCGACTTCCCCACCACCTCCGGACAGGCCGAGGGGCAGGCGCTCGCCGTCATCGCCCTGGTGGGCGGCCGTCTGAAGCCGCCGGCGGACGCGGTGAGCCGGCTGACCGACTTCCAGTGCGAGGACGGCGGCTTCACCAGCATGCTCATCCGCCCCGGTGACTGGTGCGACAGCGAGGCCGGCGCCACCGGCCTGATGGTCCTCGCCCTCAAGCGGGCCGGCGGGTACACCGCCGAGGTGGCCAAGGCCCGTGCCTACCTCAAGAAGGCCCAGCTCGCGGACGGCGGCCTGCCGGCCGCCTCGTACGGCACGGTGGGCAGCGCCTACGCCACCGGCTTCGCCGCCCAGGCGATGCGCGCGCTCGGCGACGTCGACGCGGCGGACGCGGCCGTCTCCTGGCTGTCCAAGCAGCAACTGACCAGTGGTGCCTTCGCGTTCGAGGCCGGGGGCACCGACCCGCTGCTCTACGCCACCGTCCCCGCGACCGTCGCGGGCGCCCGCACCGACCTGTTCGCGCTGACCCGCGAGGAGCCGGCACCGACCCCCACGCCCACCGTGCCCACCACCCGGCCGACGGCCGGCCCCACCACCGTCCCGGGCGCGGCCCCCGACCCGAAGAAGGGCTCGGCCTACCTCGTCAAGAGCAGCCGCCTGATCAAGGGCCACTACTACGAGAGCACCCCCGGCACCGGATTCGCCGACTTCGGCCTGACCATCGACGGGGCGTACGCCCTGGCCGCCACCGGCGCCGAGAAGACCGCCCTGCGCGGGATCGTCGACTTCCTCGACCGCGGCGGCAAGGACGGCGCCGGCCGCACCATCAACAACTGGACCAACATCGGGACGAAGTACGCGGGCGGCGGCTCCCTCGGAAAGACCGCCCTGCTCGCCGAAGCCGTCGGCCGCAACCCGCGCAAGTTCGCCGGCAAGGACCTGATCGCCGCGCTCGCCAAGGCGGTCTGCCCCGCCAAGTCCCCCGCTCCCGACCGGAGCTGCGCGGCCAAGGGCGCCTACACCAACGCCACGTCCGTGTTCTCGCAGTCCCTGGGCGTCATCGCCCAACTGCGCGCCGGCGAGAAGACCGCCGCTGCCCGGCCCATCGCGTACCTCAAGACCCTCCAGCAGCCCTCCGGAGCCTGGGTGAGCCTGATCGGCGAGCCCAGCAAGGCCGAGGTGGACTCCACCGCGATGGCCGCGATGGCCCTCGACCTGCTGAAGGACAAGAACTCCCAGGCGGCCGTCGACAAGGCGCTGGCCTGGCTCGCCAAACAGCAGAAGACCGACGGCGGCTTCCCGGGCGCCTCCGGCAACTCCGTCAACTCCGCCGCCCTCGCCGTCCAGGGACTGTCCCTGGACAAGACGAAGTACCAGCGCCAGATCGCCAAGGCCCGGAAGTTCCTGGCCTCCCAGCAGAACAAGGACGGCGGCTTCAACATCGCCAAGGGCGGCCAGCGCGGCTCCGACCTGCGCGCCTCCACCCAGGCCGTGGGCGGCGCCACCGGCATCTCCTTCGGCACCCTCAAGCGCAGCCTGACCGGCACCGCGGCCCAGCCCAGCACCGGAGCGTCCGCCTCGCCGACCGCTTCGACCTCGCCCCGGATCGTGACCCCCGGGGAGAACGGCGGGGCGGGTGGCGCGGGCGGACCGCTCGCCTCCACCGGCGCCCAGGTGGCCGGGATCGGTGGCGCGGCGATGCTCCTGACCGTTCTCGGCGCCGCGTTCGTACGCACCGCCCGCACCCGGATCGCCACGGGCGGTGCCCACCGGTGAACCGCCGCTCCCTCGCCCGTACCGCTGCGGCCCTCGGCGTGACCGCCGCTGCCCTGACCGCCACCGCGGCCCCCGCCGGGGCCGCCCCGCAGCCCATCGGCCGGTGCACGACGACCTCGGGCGTCGTCCTGGCCGTGGACTTCAGCCACTGGGGCGGCCCGGTCTACCGCTCCTGCGGCACCACCCCCACCACCGGCTACGAACTCCTCAACCAGGGCGGCTGGCGCACCACCGGCACCGGTCACGACGGCCCCGCCTTCATCTGCCGCATCGGCTACAGCGGTTACAAGGGCGGCAAGCAGTACCCCACCCCGCAGCAGGACGACTGCGTGCTGACCCCGCCGGCCTCCGCGTACTGGTCCTACTGGCACGCCGACCCGGGCCAGCGCACCTGGTCCTACAGCCAGCTCGGCGCCATGCTCTACAAGCCCAAGCCGGGCAGCGTCGACCTGTGGATCTTCGGCGGGACCAACATCGAGGGCACCGAGGGCAAGCCCACCGTCACCCCCGACCAGCTGCGCGCCCACAACACCGAGCCCACCGGCGGCTCCCGGCCGGAGCCCAGGGACACCCGGACCGCCGCGCCCCTCCCGCCGGGCACGAACACCGGACCGAAGCCCCAGCCGCAACCGACGACGGCCGCCCCGCAGCCGTCCCCGACCCCGCCGCCGACGACCGCGGCACCCAGCCCCAGCGCCAGCCCCAGTGCCTCGGCCAGCCCCTCGCCGAGCGCGTCCGAGGCGTCCTCGCCGCCCGCCGTCGCGGCACCGGCGCCGAGCCGCGGCCCCGTGGTCGTCGACGCGGCCCCGGCCTCGGACGCGGCGCACGACGCCGGCTCCTACCTGCCCGCGGTGGCGACCGGCGCCCTGGTCCTGCTGATCGGCGGAGCGGCGGCGTACGCGGCGGTCAAGCGCCGCCGCGCCGAGTAGCCCCGGATGGCCCGAACCTTCACACCGGCCACGGTCAAGCCGCCCGGGTCCGCCCGCGCGGCGGCCCCGGGCGGCCGCCGCCTGCCCCGCACCCTGCATCCCGTGGCCTGGTGGACCTGGGCGCTGGCCCTGGCCACCGCCGTGAGCCGCACCAACAACCCGCTCCTGCTGTTCCTGGTGCTGGCCGTCCTCGGCTACGTGATCACCATGCGCCGCACCGACGCGCCCTGGGCCCGCGGCTTCCCGTACTACCTGTACCTGGCCCTGACCGTGGTCACCATCCGGGTGCTCTTCCGGGCGGTCTTCGCCACCGGCGTCACCCCTCACGACCACTTCCTCTTCTCCCTGCCGCACATCCCCACCCCCGACTGGTACGCCGGCATCCAGCTCGGCGGCCCGGTCTCGCTCGAGGCCTTGCTCTCGGCCGCCACCGACGGCCTGCGGCTGGCCTGCATGCTCTGCTGCATCGGCGCGGCCAACACCCTCGCCAACCCGAAACGCGCCCTGCGGGTGCTGCCCGGCGCCCTGTACGAACTCGGCGTCGCGGTCACCGTCTCCATCAGCGTCGCCCCCCAACTGGTCCAGAGCGTCCAGCGGGTGCACCGCGCCCGGCGGCTGCGAGCCGGCCGCACCAAGGGCATGCGGGCCCTGCGCGGGATCGTCGTCCCCGTGCTCGAGGACGCGCTGGAGCGCTCGCTGCGCCTCGCCGCCGCCATGGACTCCCGCGGGTACGGCAGGGCCGGCACCGCCACCCGCCGCTCCCGGCGGATCACCGGTGTGCTGATGCTGCTGGGCATGTGCGGCCTGTGCGCCGGCGCCTACGGCCTTCTGGACGCCACCGCGCCGAAGCTGCTGGGGCTGCCCGCCATGGCGGCCGGCGCCCTGCTCTGCGTCGCCGGACTGCGGCTCGGCGGCCGGCGGGTCACCCGCACCACCTACCGGCCGGACCCCTGGCTGCTCGCCGAGTGGGCGGTGGCCGGCTGCGGAGTGCTCTCGGCGGTGCTGCTCTTCAGCAACGCGGGCTTCAACGCCGCCGAGCTGAACCCGTCGATCTACCCGCTCAGTTGGCCCACCCTCCCGTTCGTCCCCGCCGCGGCGATCCTCCTCGCGGGGGCCGCCGGCTTCATCGCACCGCCGCCGGCCCCCCGCCCCACCGCCCCCGTCCCCGCACCGCGCACCGAGGCAGCCCCGTGATCACCTTCGACCAGGTCACCGTCCAGTACGAGGACACCGCAGAACCCGTCCTGAAGGAGGTCGACCTGACCGTGGAGGAGGGCGAACTCTGCCTGGTCGTCGGCCACACCGGCGTCGGCAAGTCCACCCTCCTGGGCGCCGTCAACGGCCTGGTCCCGCACTTCACCGGCGGCACCCTGTACGGCCGCGTCCTCGTCGACGGCCGCGACACCGCCGAGCACCCGCCCCGCGAACTCGCCGACGTCGTCGGGGTGGTGGGCCAGGACCCGCTCGACGGATTCGTCACCGACACCGTGGAGGAAGAACTCGCCTACACGATGGAACAGTTGGCGATCCCGCCCGCCACCATGCGCAAGCGCGTCGAGGAGACCCTCGACCTCCTGGGCCTGGCCGACCTGCGCCACCGGGCCCTGCACGAACTCTCCGGCGGCCAGCAGCAGCGCGTGGCCATCGGCTCGGTCCTGACCGCGCACCCCCGGGTCCTGGTCCTGGACGAGCCCACCTCCGCACTCGACCCCACGGCCGCCGAGGAGGTCCTGGCCGCCGTCACCCGGCTGGTGCACGACCTCGGCGTCACCGTCCTGCTCGCCGAGCACCGGCTGGAGCGCGTGGTCCAGTACGCCGACCGCGTCATCCACCTCCCCGGCGGCGGCCGGGTGGTGTCGGGGCCGCCCGCCGAGGTCTTCCGCACCACGTCCATCGCACCACCCATCGTGGAGCTGGGCCGCGCCGCCGGCTGGGATCCGCTGCCCCTGTCCATCCGCGACGCCCGCCGCGAGGCCGCCCCGGTCCGCACCCGGCTGGCCGGGACCGTGCCCGGTCCGGCCCGGCCGCCGGTCACCGCCGGCCCCGAGTTGCTGGCCGCCCGCGGCATCACCGTCAGCTACCAGGGCGTGCCCGCCGTCCGCGAGGTCGACCTGACCCTGCTCGGCGGCGAGGTCACCGCCCTGATGGGACGCAACGGCTCGGGCAAGTCCTCGCTCCTGTGGGCCCTGCAGGGCTCCGGCCCCCGCGCGGCCGGTACGGTCCGCATCCCGCAGCCGGCCCCGGCCGGGCCCGCGGACCCGAAGAAGCTGTCGGCCGCCGAGGCCAGGAAACTCGTCGGCCTGGTCCCGCAGACCCCCACCGACCTGCTGTACCTGGAAACCGTCAAGCAGGAGCTGGAACAGGCCGACACCGAATCGGAGGTGCGGCTCTCCGGCACCACGGCCCGAGCCGTCCTGGACCGCCTGGCGCCCGGCATCCCCGACGGCACGCACCCCCGCGACCTGTCCGAGGGGCAGAAGCTCGCCCTGGTCCTCGCCATCCAACTCGCCGCCGCCCCACGGGTCCTGCTCCTCGACGAGCCCACCCGCGGCCTCGACTACCGGGCCAAGGAACAACTCATCCGCATCGTCGACGACCTCGCGGCCGAGGGCCGGGCCGTGGTGATCTCCACACACGACGTCGAGTTCGTGGCCCGGGCCGCCGACCGCGTCGTCGTCATGGCGGAGGGGGACGTGGTGGCCGACGGCCCCACCACCGAAGTCATCGTGGCGTCCCCCGTCTTCGCCCCGCAGACCGCGAAGATCCTCGCCCCGCTCCCGTACCTCACCGTCGCCCAGGCCGCCGCCGCCCTGGCGCAGGACAGCGGGGCGACGGCGTGAGCGCGCTCGGCCCCGCCATCCGGATCGGCCCGCGCGCCGGGCTGGTCATCGCCATGGCCGCCTTCCTCGGGATCGTCGCGTTCTTCTGGCCCTTCCTGGTCGCCCCGGGGAAGTTCGGCTCCAATTACGCGCCGCCGCTGATCTTCGGTGTGCTGCTGGTGATCGTCCTCTGCGTGGTGATCTCGGAGATCGCCGAGGGCGGCATCAACTCCAAGGCGCTGGCCATGCTCGGCGTCCTCTCCGCCGTCAACGCGGCCATCCGCCCGCTGGGAGCCGGGACCGCCGGCATCGAGACGGTCTTCTTCATCCTCGTGCTGGCCGGCCGGGTCTTCGGTCCCGGCTTCGGCTTCACCCTCGGCTGCACCTCCCTCTTCGCCTCCGCCCTCATCACCGGCGGGGTCGGGCCCTGGATGCCGTACCAGATGTTCGGCTGCGCCTTCGTGGGCATGCTCGCCGGCTTCCTCCCGAAGGCGACCGGCCGCCGCGAGGTGCTGCTGCTCGCCGGCTACGGCTCGGTCTCCGGCTACCTCTTCGGCTTCCTGCTCAACCTCTCCTTCTGGCCCTTCTCCCTCGACCCGAACAGCTCCATCGCCTACCTGCCCGGACTGCCCTTCACCGAGCAGTTCCAGCGCTACCTCGCCTTCGACCTGGCCACCTCGCTCGGCTGGGACACCGGTCGGGCGGTGACCAACTTCGTGTGCGTCTGCCTGGCCGGCCCGGCCGTCCTCACCGTCTTCCGCCGGGCCGCCCGCAAGGCCCGCTTCCAGGCCCCGGTCCGCTTCGACCGCACGGACGGGGGAGCCGGGGTCTGAGGGCGGCTCGCGGGCGGAGTACCTTATTGCGCATATCTTGCAATTAGTGACATGGCGCGAAAGAGGTAGACGTGGCAGCTCCGGTGGTGCTCGGGATCGAGTCGTCCTGCGACGAGACGGGCGCCGGCATCGTCTCCGGCGGGCGGCTGCTGGCCCACGTCGTGGCGACGAGCATGGACGAGCACGCCCGGTTCGGGGGCGTGGTGCCGGAGATCGCCTCCCGCGCCCACCTCCAGGCCTTCAACCCGGTGGTCCAACAGGCCCTCGACCAGGCCGGGCTGCGGCTGCGCGACCTCGACGCGGTCGCCGTCACCACCGGCCCGGGCCTGTCGGGCGCCCTCCAGGTCGGCCTGGCCGGGGCGAAGACCCTGGCGTACGCGGCCGGGGTGCCCCTGTACGGCGTGCACCACTTGGCCGGGCACGTGGCCGCCGACACGCTGGAGCACGGGCCGCTGCCCGATCCCTGCATGGTGCTGATCGTCTCCGGCGGCCACACCTCGCTGCTGCTGGTACGGGACCTCGTGCGCGATCCGATCCTGCACCTGGGCGACACCATCGACGACGCCGCCGGGGAGTGCTTCGACAAGGTCGCCCGGGTCTTCGGACTGCCCTACCCGGGCGGGCCGGCCATCGACCGTGCCGCCCGCGGCGGCAACCCCTGCTCGGTCGCCTTCCCGCGGCCGCTGCTCGGATCGAAGGAGCACCCGTACGGCTTCTCCTTCTCCGGGCTGAAGACGGCCGCCGCCCGCTGGGCCGAAGGACACCGCCAGAGCGGCGAGGAGCTGCCGGTGGCCGACGGTGCCGCCTCGCTCCAGGAGGCGGTCGCGGACGTCCTCACCCGCAAGGCGCTGGCCGCGTGCAAGGAGTACGACGTGCGCACCCTCGTCGTGGTCGGCGGCGTGGCCGCCAACTCCCGGGTGCGCGGCCTGGCGGAGGAACGGTGCGCGGCCGCCGGGGTCGAGCTCCGGGTGCCGCCGCTGACCCTGTGCACCGACAACGGCGCGATGATCGCCGCCGTCGGCGACCTCCTGGTCCGCGCCGGCTCCGCCCCCGCCCAGCTCGACCTCTCGATCGACCCCTCCGCCCCCCTGGAGTACGCCGCCCTGCACCCCGTCGCCGGCCCGGCCGTGAGCCTCGGATAGCCGCGCCGGTCCCTGCGCACGGACCGGCCCTCCCCATGGCGGCGTAAAGCCTGGTCGGGGTGCGCGTAAAGGTTCGGCCAGGAAGGGGTCTGCGCCTTACTGCACACAGGTTGCAAGTGCATCATGCACGCGATATTCCTGGGATTCGTGCAGTGGAAGAGGATGCGCATGGCAATGTCGACCGAAGGTTCCCGTCCCCTGCGGCGGCGCCTGTCGGGGGTGATGACCCGGGCGGAGTGGCGGCGGATCGCCGGGATGGTGGCGTTCATCGCCGCCCTCCACGTCATCGGCTGGTTCACCCTGGTCCAGATCGTCGCCCCGGAGCACTACAGCCTGGGGGACAAGACCTTCGGCATCGGGATCGGGGTGACCGCGTACACGCTGGGGATGCGGCACGCCTTCGACGCGGACCACATCGCCGCCATCGACAACACCACCCGCAAGCTGATGGACGGAGGGCAGCGGCCGCTCTCCGTCGGCTTCTGGTTCTCCCTGGGCCACTCCAGCATCGTCTTCGCCCTGGCGGTCCTGCTCTCCCTCGGCATCAAGACCCTCGCCGGGCCGGTCGAGGACGGCGACTCCGGCCTGCACGCCGTCACCGGCTGGATCGGGACCACCGTCTCGGGGACCTTCCTCTACGCCATCGCGATCATCAACCTGGTCATCCTCGCCGGGATCTGGAAGGTCTTCCGCGAGATGCGCCAGGGCCGCTTCGACGAGGCGGCCCTGGAGGAACAGCTCGACAACCGCGGCTTCATGAACCGGCTCCTGGGGCGGCTGATGAAGTCGATCACCAAGCCGTGGCAGATGTACCCGCTGGGGCTGCTCTTCGGCCTCGGCTTCGACACCGCCACCGAGATCGCCCTGCTGGTGCTGGCCGGCACGGGCGCGGCCTCCGGGCTGCCCTGGTACGCGATCCTCTGCCTGCCGGTGCTCTTCGCGGCCGGCATGTCGCTGCTGGACACCATCGACGGCACCTTCATGAACTTCGCGTACGGCTGGGCCTTCTCCAAGCCGGTCCGCAAGGTCTACTACAACCTCACCATCACCGGCCTGTCGGTCGCCGTCGCCCTGCTCATCGGCACCGTCGAGCTGCTGGGGCTGATCGGCGAGAAGGCGGACCTGCACGGGCCGTTCTGGGACTGGATCGCCGGCCTCGACCTCAACCTCCTCGGCTACGCGATCGTCGGGCTGTTCGTCGCCACCTGGGTCGTCGCGCTCGCGATCTGGAAGTTCGGCCGCATCGAGGAGAAGTGGACCACCCGGCTCCAACCGGCCGCCCAGGACGCGGGGCCGGGAACCGGGCCGCACCGCTGACCCCCTCCGGCCGCCACCGGTTCGGGCGAATCCGCGGGGTGTGCCGATACCCCGCACCACGTAAGGGAAGGAATGTGATCGTGACCATTACCGCGAACATCGACTCCAGCCGCCCCGTCGCCACGCTGATCAACGTCTTCACCGTCGCGCCCGAGCGCCAGCAGGAGCTCGTCGCCCTGCTGGCCCGGGCCACCGAGACGACGATGAAGCACCAGCCCGGCTTCATCTGCGCCAACTTCCACCTGAGCCAGGACGGCGAGCGGGTGATCAACTACGCCCAGTGGGAGACCGAGGAGCACTACTGGGCCATGCGCGCGAACCCCGAGGCGCAGCTCCACATGACCGAGGCCGCCGCCATCGCCACCGACGTCCAACCCCGCCTCTTCCACGTCCAGTCCACCCACGCCCGGCCGTAGGTACGGCGGTCACCGGTCCCACGGCACGGCCGGGGCGGCGGTCGGCCGCCCCGGCAGGAACGCGCGGCTGGAGCCGGCCCGGTAGCGGCCGGTGCGCCGGTACCACTCGTTGTCGCCGGCCATCCAGTCGCGCAGGGCGGCCGCGTAGTCGGCGTGCTCCCGGGGGAGTTCGTGCTCCGCGATGCGGCCGAACTCCGCGAGGCGCTGCTCCCACAGCGCGTAGGCCACGTCCACGGCCTGCTGGAGGCCGCCGCCGAGCAGGCGCCGGAGCGCGAGGACCGCGTTGCCCAACTCGCGCTCCTCGTCGATCTCCTTGCGGTACGAGTAGATGTCGTTGCGCAGCCCGACGGTGTCCGCGAACGCCCCCTCCAGCCGGCGGACGGCGTCGGTGCGCGGGGGCCGTCGGCCGGTGAGCCCGACCGAGAGGTCCGTGCCGGCGCTGACCCGGCGGAACTCCAGGTAGCGCACCGGATCGGGCACCCGCTGCTCGACGATCGCGTCGAGCTCCTCGAGGTTCGCCGCGACGAACTCCGTGACGTGCTCCCGGAAGGGCCCGCGCAGACCGGCGGCCATCGTCGGCGACGTACGTGCCCACAGCTCGGCCAGGGCGTACTCCACCTGGTTGGCCGGTACCGGAACGGCCTCGCCCCGCAAGGGCATGAAGAGCGGTACCCGAGCGGTGAACGCATGGGCACCGGCCGGGTCGCGCGGCAGTTTGTACGCGCTGACGAAGTGGTCGTCGAAGGCGAGCAGGCAGACGTCCCACTGCGCGATCACCGTCAACGCGGCCGCCGTGGCGTCGGGGTGGGTGAGCGCGGCGAACAGGGTCCAGTCGTCGCTGTCGAACCGGGCCTCGGTCCAGATCGGCGGACCGGGCGGCGCGGTCACCGGGTCCAGCAGACCGACCGCCCGCGCCCACTCCTTGCACTCCCGGCGGGCGCGGTCCAGGTGGGGATTGACCCTGGACTGCCACGGCAGCGCGAACGGCGGCAGCCGGAACGGGTAGCCGGGCGTGGCGGCGGCCGTGGCACGCTCGGGCAGAACGGGGGCGTACTGGGCGGCCAGCCGGGCCGCCGAGCTGCCCAGGCCGGACGGCGAGGGGAAGCGCCCCGCGTGCCGGGACCGCAGCCGCGCATGACCGGCCAGCCAGTCCCGCATCCCCGGCCCGGCTCCGCTGTGCTCGAACTCGTGGAGCCGGGCGGTGCGCAGGCGCGCCGCGTACCGGCAGGCGATGCCGCGGTCGCACCCCAGGAGCACGGCGAGGGCCCGTACAGCGTCCGGCCGGTCCGCCGCGAGCAGGTCCTCCAACAGGACGGCGCTGTCGGCGAAGGCGGCCTCCGCGACCCGGGCCGGCCGGCCCGGGGCGCCGCGCTCGACGAGCGCCGCGCCCCACAGCGGGTACGGACGCCGCGCTTCGAGATGAGCCACCAGGTCCCCCGCGGGGAGATCACTCACCGAGGGCCCCCGGCCGGTCGCGAGTAGCCCGGTGAGCGCCGAGAAGCGCTCGCACCACTCCCGCGGACGCCCCTCGACCGTCCTGGGCCACAGTTCGGCACGCGCCCGGTCGAGGTCGCCGGAGTCCGTCGCCGGTCCCGGGCCACCGCGGGTGCCTTCCGCCCAGGTGTACCAGGCGGCCAGGAGCAGGAGTTCGTCGGCCGGAGCGTCGGGATGGCACCAGGCGGCCGTCTCCGTTCCCTGGCCGGGGTGCAACCGGTGACGGTCGCACCAGGCGCGGTGTGCGGGGCGTACGGCGTCGAGGCCCGGATTGAGGCGGGCCGGGTACGGCTGGTAGGCCCCGGCATCGCCCGGCGGCGCGGGGAAGGAAGGTCGCATGGGCTCCCGCTACCCGCCCTGCCCCGCGGCTGCACCGGGAGCGGGCGAACCTTTCGGGTGACCGGGGCCCGCCTCGCGTCCCTCCGCCGATCTCCCGTCCGTATGCGCGAAATGCGCCCCGGCGTGCGAAGAACCGTGCAGAACGGTCGTTACACGATCCGGTGCTCCGGGTGGTGGAAGGCGCGGGTGGGTGCGCCCCGGGTGCGCCGGGGCGTGAAGATCGCCGCGGGGCCTCCGGGGTACGGGTGGCTGCACGCGTCAACGGATGTCAGGGCCACGCCCGGGTGCGGTGCGTGCAGGGTGCACATGAGCGTGACGGGAATGTCCGTGTCCGGTAACCGCCCCGGTGGCGCGCCGTCCTGGCCGCGTTGCCGGGACCAGAGTGTGCGTCCTCGGCCCCGACACGGGCCGGGCACCCGGACCGCCGCCCACCCGGCGGCGGTGGGTGGAACCCGTACTCGAGGGAGCACCACATGACCGCTGCATCGTCCGCACGCCGCATCGCCGCCGCCGTACTGGCCGCCGGCGCCGTCGTCTGCGCCGCCGCCGTCCCGGCCGCCGCGCACGAGGGCGACCGCCACCACCAGCGGCAGCCGCAGGTGCAGATCAGCCGCGTGCAGGCGGACAGCCCCGGCCGTGAGGACGGTTCGAACCGCTCCCTCAACGCCGAGTGGGTCGAGATCACCAACACCGGCCGCCACGCGGTCGACCTCAAGGGATGGACGCTGCGCGACGAGGACGGCAACCGCTACCGCTTCAAGGACGTGCGCTTGGGCGGCCACGACACGGTCCGCATCCACACGGGTGTCGGCCGGGACAGCCGCACCGACCTCTTCCAGGACCGCCGCGACTACGTCTGGGACAACCGCTCCGACACCGCGACCCTGCGCGACGACCACGGCCGCACCGTCGACACCAAGTCCTGGGGCCGCCGCCACCACCGCTGAATGACCTGACGGGCGGCATCGACCACCGCCCGTCGAGGGGGAGCCAGTGCGCCGGGCGGACCGAGACCACCGCCCGGCGCACACCGGTGCGCGGATGCCGTACGGGTCGTCACCGGGGCTGGTGGAGCCCGGTCCCGTCCGGGGAGGCGTACGAGGCCACGAGCCTCGCCAGATGGCGGCCGGCGACCAGCAGGGGGGTGCGGCTCTCGGTCACCTGCGCGCTGGTCTCGGCGCCTTCGAGGGTGTTGATGACGGTCGCCGCCAGATCGCGGGCCTCGTCCTCGGGATGTCCGGCGGCGACGAGTTTGGCGGTCACCAGGTCCTGCCAGTGGGCGAAGGCCCGGGCGCAGGCCTCCTGGAGTTCGGGGACGCGGCCGACCGTCTCGAGGGCGGTGGTCGTCACCGGGCAGCCGTCGCGCCACTGCGAGGCCTCCAGGGCCTCGGCGAGCAGCACCGCCAGGGCCTCCACGGCCTGCGCGGGGTCGGGGTGCGAGTCCAGCCCGGCGCGGATCAGTTCGGTGAACTCCTCGTCGCCGTAGTGGATCGCGGCGACCGCGAGCTCCTGCTTGCCGCCGGGGAAGAAGTGGTACAGCGAGCCGAGGGTGGCTTCGGCCTCCCGGACGAGTTGCTTGACCGGCGTGTTCTCGTACCCGCCGTGCTGCATCAGGCGGGAGGCGGTGCGCACCAGTCGCTCGCGCGTGCCCGGCGCCGTCTTCGTCGTTCCTGCTTCAGCCATGGCGGCGATCCTACCCTCGAAATGGATAGAGCGTTCGTTCTAGTCCATGCTACGGTCGTTCCGAGCGCTAGATAGAGCGTTCGTTCTAGAACCGTCCTTGGGGGAGAACTCCGTCATGAACCACTCCGGAAACACGATCGAGAACCAGCACGGCGCGCAGCAGCAGGGCGCCGTCACCGTCGTGGGCCTCGGGCCCATGGGGCAGGCCATGGCCGCCGCCTACCTCGACGCCGGCTACCGGGTCACCGTCTGGAACCGCAGCCCCGGGAAGGACGAGGCACTCGTGGCATGCGGCGCCCACCGGGCCGGCTCCGTCGCCGAGGCCGTCGCCGCCGGTGACCTCACCGTCCTCAGCCTCATCGACGCGGAGGCGATGTACTCGACCCTCGCCGACGTCGACCTCTCCGGACGGATCCTGGTCAACCTGTCCTCCGACGTCCCGGAGAAGGCGCGAGCCGCCGCCGCGTGGGCCGAGGAGCGCGGCGCCTCGTACCTCACGGGGGGCGTCAACGTCCCGCCCACCGGCATCGGCGAGCCCGGGGCGTCCATCTTCATCAGCGGCCCCCGCGAGGTCTACGACGCCCACCGTGCGGCCCTCGACGTGCTCGCGGCCACCGACTACCGGGGCGCCGACCAGGGGTACGCGCAGCTCTACTACCAGCTGAACATGACGATGTTCTGGACCGCGTACACCGGTTGGTACCAGGCCGTCGCCATCGCCCGGGCGAACGGCCTGACCGCGGCCGACATCCTTCCGTACGCCCAGTACACGGCCGACAGCATGAACGCCTTCTACACCCACTCGGCGCCGCCCATCGACGCCGACGACCACGACGGCTCGGCCGCCCGCCTGGCCATGTGCGCCGCCAGCCTCGAACACGTCCTGCACACCGCCGCCGACTCCGGCGTGGACACCCGGATCCTCGCCGCCCACGCGGACCTCTACCGCCGCGGCGTCGAGGCCGGCTTCGGCGCCGACGGCACGACCCGGCTCCTGCAACTCCTCCGCGGGCAGGCCTAGTCGAGAGCCGGAGACGGCAGGGGGCGGGCGGTCGCCTCCCGTTGCACGACGGTGCGGAAGTCGTGCGGGGGGCGGCCGGTGAGGCGGTGGACGGTGTCCGTGACGCGGGCTTCGGCGCCCTCGGCGATGGCTCGGTCCATGTCCGCGAGCATCGCGGCGAACTCCGGCGGCAGCAGCACGGCCAGGCGGTCGCGCAGGGCGTCGTGGGTCAGACGGCGGTGGGTGACCGGGCGGCCGGTGACCTCGGACAGGATCCGGGCGATGTCGTCGTAGCCCAGGGCCTCGGGTCCGGTCAGGACGAGGTCGGTGTTGAGGGGGGTGGGGTCGGTGAGGGCGTGCACGGCGACGGCCGCGATGTCCTCGGCGTCGACGAAGCCGACCCGCCCGTCGCCGGTGGCGGTCCAGAGGGCGCCCTCCGTCCGGGCACTGTGCGCATGTGCGTGCTCGCCGGTGAAGTTCTGCATGAACCAGGACGGCCGCAGGACCGCCCACTCGTCGAAGACCTCCGGCAGGGCCGCGTGGACCCGGCCCACGGCCGGCCCGCCGGCCGGGATGGCCGAGGCGCTGAGCAGCACGGCCCGCCGGACGCCGAGCGCCCGGGCCCGGCGCAGGAAGGGGAGGACCACCCGGGCCGGTTCCGGATCGCCCACGGGCGGGACCACGTAGACCCGGTCGACGCCGCGCAGGGCCGGCGCGTGGGTGGCCGGGTCGTACCAGTCGAAGCGCACCGGATCGGTACCGGCGAGCGGCGTCCCCTTCCGGCTGGCCGCCCGGACCAGGTGCCCGGCGGCGGTGAGGCGGGCGGCGGTGCGACCGCCGGTGGTGCCGGTGGCGCCGATGACGAGGGTGGCGCCGGTGGCGGCGGTCCGGGCGGGGCTGGGCGTGCTCATCGGGTGCTCCCGGTCAGGTCGATGCCGGCGTCGAGGACGGCGAGCGGGTTCCAGTAGTCGCGGTAGGAGGTGAAGAGCCCGTCCCGGGCGGTGACCACGGCGATGTACGTCATGTCGAACGGGCGGTCGCCGGCCACCAGTCGGCCGACCCCGCGCATCTCGACCACGATGGTGCCCGGATCGGCGGTCTGGTGGATCCGCAGGTCCGCCTCGGGGAAGTCGTACAGGTCGATGTGGTCGGGGTAGGGCCGCATGTAGTCGGCGATCGCCGCCCGGCCGTCCAGCCGGCCGGGCAGGCCCGGCGGGGCGAAGGGGAACTCCATCACCCCGTCCTCGGCCCACAGGGCGACCCAGCCGGCGATGTCCTTGTCGAGCAGGAGCCGCAGGCCGTGGCGGTAGAGGGCCGCAGGCGATGCGAGCGTGGGGGAGGGGTGGGGCGTGGGCGTGGGCGCGGGCATGGGCGTCCTCCGTCTCGTAGAATGCGGACCACGGGTCCGCTTCAACGACGATACGGACCCGTGGTCCGTTTTTCAATCCGGGTCGCCCGAGTCGGCTGACGCGGTCCCACAGCCCGCCCGGACCGATCGGTCCGAGGAATCCCAGGAACCGGAGGCGCCGCGTGCCCGAGTCCGAACGCAGGCCCCGCAAGGACGCCGAGCGCAACCGCCAGGCCGTCCTGGCGGCGGCCGACGCGCTGTTCGCGAGTGCCGAACACCCCGAAGAACTCACGATGGCCGACATCGCCACGGCCGCCGGAGTCGGCAAGGGCACGCTCTTCCGTGCCTTCGGCGACCGGGCCGGCCTGCTCCGCGCGCTCTACGAGGCCAGGCTGGAACCGCTGCGGCAACGGGCGGAGGCGGGACCGCCGCCGCTCGGCCCGGGTACCCCGCCGCAGGAGCGCGTCCCCGCCCTGCTCGACGCCATCTTGTGCTTCAAGCTCGACAACCGCGGCCTCGCGCTCGCCCTCGAAGAGAGCGGGGAGGGCGGCCCCTACCAGGCCGAGCACTACGACCGCTGGCACGCGCTCCTGCGGTCCGCGCTCGCGGAGGTCCCCGGCCTGACCGGCGCCGAATTCGCCGCCCACGCCCTGCTCGCCGCCACCCGGGCCGACCTGGTCGAGCGCCTGACCGGCCGGGACGGCGTACCGCGTGACACCTTGCGCGCCGAACTGGGTGCGTACGCAAAGAGGGTGACGGCGTGACAGCAGTGCGGATCCGCATCGAGGGCTCCGGCCTCCCGGGCCGGAGCATCGCGCCCGGCCCCGGCTTCCCCGGGTACGAGGACATCCAGGTGGCCGTCCAGCCGAAGGCCCGCGGCGGCAAACTGCTCGCCCCGCAGCCGGGCGACGCGGACTCGGTCGCCTGGACCCTCGACTGCACCGCGCGCCCGGGTGCCACCGGCACGGAACTGACGGGGCCCTGGATCCAGGGCCGCCCCGGACAGCGGTTCGTCTACCTGTGGTGGGACGGCGTCGACGACACGGGCGCACGGGTCATGTTCCGCCGCGCCAAGCTCATGCTCGACGCCGTCGACCCCGCCGTGCTCGAAGCGGCGCTGGCTGGCGGCACGTTGACCGCCCGCCTCACCCTCACCGACCTCCGCGGCCACCCCCTGTGCGCCGCCGTCCGCCCACCGTCCGTCACCTGGTCCGCCGGTTGACCGGCCAGAGCACGCCCGCCCGAGCGAGCCCCGGCCCGTGTCGCCCGACTACGCCGGAGCCCCGGCCCCCGCGCCGGCGGCGAAGCCGCTGCCCTGCTCCGCGAACACCGTGATCGCGGCGCCCAGGAACTCCACCAGCCCGGGGTGGTAGGAGTCGTGGAACGCCCTCATGCCACCGCGGCGGCAAACCGTTTGTTGTCAGACCCGTGGTGGAGGATGCCGGGAGGAGTGGGGGCGGTGCAGGGGGTGTGCCGCGGAGTCGAGGTGTCGAGGGAGGGGTGGGGGAGCGTGCGGCGGAAGTACTGGTGGTGGGCGGGCGCCGTCTGGGTGTTGCTGGTGGTGGCCGGTGGTGGGATGACCATGTACTTGAAGGCCGACGAGGGCGCGGACCAGCCGGGGAGGTGGGAGCGGATGGATCCGCCGGAACCGGCCCCGATCGCGTGCGCGGAAGTCGGCTACGGCCTTGTTACCCGCGAGGACACCGACGAGCAGGACGGGTGCGCCTACTGGGCGAGGGAATAGGCCGGACCCCCGGCTGTGGAGGGTCGGCCCGGGACTCGGCCGAGGCGCGACCCGCCTGCGTCGCGGCCTACCAGGGTGGCGACCCGTCCGGGGCCCCCCGGGTCGGGCAGCTACCCGTGCCCGGACCCTCAGGCCGCGCGTCCGCTCTCGGCGGCCCGTAGTACCTCCGCGATCGCCGTGAAGCCGCGCTGCTCGGCGTGTTCGAGGGCTGTGACGCCTTCGCCGTCGGCCAGCAGGGGGTCGGCGCCCGCGGCGAGCAGCAGTTCCACGATCTCCCGGTGGGCGGCGCCGCCGTCGCCGAGGATGACGGCCTCCAGCAGGGCCGTCCAACCCAGCCGGTTGACGTGGTCCACGTCGATGTCGGTCTCCCGCAACACCGCGCGCACGTACGCCACATGGCCCCGCTCGGAGGCCGGGATCACGCTCACGCCGCCGTACCGGTTGCGCAGCCGCAGGTCCGGGCCGGCCGGCAGGAGGGCGCGCATCATCTCGACGCTGCCGGTGACCCCGGTGACCAGCCAGGCGCTGTCGGACTGCTGGTCCTGCGCATCGGGATCGGCGCCGGCCGCCACCAGCACCCGCGCGGCCTCCACATGGTCGCCGAGTGAGGCCAGCAACAGCGCGGTGCGCCCCTGACCGTCCCGCGCCCCGGTGTCCGCGCCGTCCGCCAGCGCGGCCCGTACCCCGTCGGCGTCTCCCGCGGCGGCCGCGGCCAGCAGCGATTCCTGTGCGTTCATCGTCTCCACTTCCACTCCCCGGGCAGCACCGCCCCACAGCGGGATCCCCGCCGGGCGGTCTCCCCCTCATCCTCGCCCACCCCCGTGCCCGGCCGGTCCCCGAGACGGCTCGACCCCGATGCCCGGACCGGTGGACCCCGCCGTCAACCGATCGGATGACCCTCGACCACGACCCCCATGGAACGCCCCCGGGCACGGCGACGGCGGCGCTCCGGCTCCGTTCGTCCGGGTGCGCCGCCGTGCCGTCGCCGCCACGCCCGGTCCGCCGCCTGCTCGGGGTGCGAGGCGGCGGACCGGCCGGTGGGCGGTCAGTTGTTGGAGCCGACCATGTTGTCGTGGCCCGCGTTGAACACGTCGTCTGCCGCGAACTGGAGCCAGTCGCCGAAGACGATCGTGTACGAGGGCTGCGGGTGGTAGTCCACGGCCACGTCGGCGCTGGCGATACCGGCGGCGCCGAAGACGATGGCGCCGGCGGCCAGGGTGGTCAGAAGAACGCGCATGCTGGACCTCTCCATGAAGGGACAAGGAGATTCCAACCTAAAACGCCCGAACCGCCCGGACGTCCGGGACCTGCCGGTGCGGGGCCCGGTCTCATCCGATCGGTGGAGACCGGGCCCCGCCGCGCCGCGGGAGCCTCAGGTCACCGGCACAGGTTCAGCGACAGGGCCTCCAGGCGCAGGCTCCGCCCGGTCGTCCCCAGGGTGATGGACGGTCCCGTCACCGGGGCGGTCCAGCCCACGTCCTGGACGTGGCCGCGGCCGGCGACGGTGCCCGAGCCGGTCCGGACCTCCAGCGCCTCCAGCCGCAGGTGCCGCCCGACGGTGCCCACCTCGACCTGCCGGCCGTCGGACACCTGCTGCCAGGGCCCCCAGCCCACGTCCTGGACGTGGGCCCGGACCCACAGGTCGCCGGCGCCGTGCGCGGTGATCCGCAGGGCCTCGATCGACTCGGAGAGTCCGGTGGTGCCGGCCATGGTGCCGTCGGCGCCCTGGAAGGTCTGCCAGCCGATGTCGGCCACATGGGCCTGGTACGTGATCCCCCTGGCCGGATCGGCCGGTGTGCTGCACGTGGACAGCTGCGGCCCGAGGTGCTGCCGGGACGCCTGCCAGGTGCGCAGGTAGCCGTCGGCGCCGCGCATCAGCTCGTCGACCACGTCCTGGCCGCCGGTCACCCGGATGTCCTCGATCCAGTCGGGGATCAGGCCGTAGTGCGTGCCGCCGCCGTCGGTGTTGACGTCCCAGACCCGGCTGCCGGTGACCTGCCGGTCCAGGACGGAGCCGCCGTCGGGGCTGCGGAAGGGGTAGCGCACCGGGTTGCCGTCCGCCGCCCGCGGCCCGGGCAGCGAGGCGAAGCCGTTCATGTCGGTGCCGATGCCGTACCCGGCGCCGTACTTGGCGCGCAGCGGCGCGTACTTGCGCGCTTCGGCGGCGAAGGCCGGGGCCTCGAACATGTGCCCCGTGATGAAGCCGCCGAGCCGGTAGACGCGCTCGGTCCAGTTCTCGTCCATCCAGCCGTGTGTGGAGAGCACGCCCGGGTAGCGCTCCTCCTCCATGACGCGCAGCGCCCGGTCGGCCGCCTTCACGCTCATGTGGTCGACCTCGAGCATCATGCCGCGCTTGACCATGGCCCGTACCGCGTACTCGCCCAGCGCGGTGAGGCCGCGCCGGTTGCACTGGCCCTGGTCCTGCAACGTCGCCCTGTACTGCGGGAGTTCGACGCCTGCGGGGAGGGAGGCCTGGATCCGCGCCCGGGCCTCGGCCGTCTCGGCGGCCGTGGTCCGGACCGCGGGCCCGTCCTCGCCGGCGAGACCGGGGGCGAGGCCGAAGCCGATGGGGTTGTCGTGTTCGGGGCCGGTGCAGGGCTCCGTGCTCCAGAACGTGCCGGTGGACAGGAACTGCCCGGCGTTGATGGCCATTCCGGTGGTGCCGGTGTCGAAGCGGACCCCGCACAGGGCGTTGTCGAACTTGTGGCACAGGAACATGCTGCGCACGCCCAGGCCGTACAGCTCGTCCAGCCCGCGCTCGATGTCGGCCGCGCTGCACTGCGCCCGGTCGAACACCTGCTTGCAGCCGAAGGGTTCCGAGGTCTCGACGCCGAGGACGACCGCGAGCTTGCCCGCCTCGATCACCTTGCGCGCCTGGGCGGGGTCGGTGACGACCCGGAACCAGCCGCGGCCGGGGCCGCCGTACATGCGGTCGACGAAGTCCTGGAGCTCGTAGGTCTTGCGGATCTGGAGGCGGATCGAGGTCATCTCGTCGCAGCCGCGGTCCTTGAAGAAGTACAGCGAGCAGATGACGCCGTTGGTGACCATGTCGTTGACCAGTACCCGCTGGCCGCCCCGCCAGGCCCGCTCGACCCAGGCGTAGTAGGTCTGCTGGTGGGTGGATGAGTCGTAGGCGGGCCAGTCCTTGAAGGTGGGCCAGCCGGTCGGGTCGTGCAGGCCGTCGCCGCCCTTGGTGATCATGTCGAACAGGGCGAGGACGCCGTTGGGGTAGTGCTCGGGGCAGTCCCGCAGGGCGTCCGCGGCGCCGGCGGGGGAGAAGACCTTCCCGCAGACCAGCCGGCCGCCGAAGGCCTCGTCGGACATCAGGTGGACGTGGGCGTCCACCCAGCCGCGGACCCGTCCGGCGGCGTCGGTACCGGTGAACGGCTCGCCCGTGACGTTCACCTGGGAGTCCGGGGCGGGCCGGGCGACCGGCTCCCACCAGGCTGGACCGGCCGCCGCGCCGGAGGCGGCGGGACCGGCCAGCATCGCCACCAGCGCGAGCACCAGGCCGAAGAGCAGGGTCCGGCCCCGCCCGAAGGTTCTTCGTCGTCTCATCGCGCACCCTTCATGGATGAGTTGATGATAAAAATGGACATGACAATGCGGAATCTGGGAGAGTCCCCTCCAGATGTCAACGCGCCCGTCACGCCCTCGGGGAAGTCGGCCGAAATACGCCGTTCCGGGGGTCCGGCCGTCAGATCGCCGCCTGACGGGCCGCGTGACCACAAATCCTCCGGTCTGGACCTGGGCGTTCATGCGTCACGGACATGGGCTAGGAGGGGCCACCGGGCATGGCCTCATGACTCGTGACGGGCCGCCGGACATGGCCTCACGAGCAGGCGTGCACGGCCTCGTCCCAGGCGTCGGGCGTGCGGTGGTGGTTCGCGTGCCCCGCGCCGAGGACGTACCGGAGCGCGGCGAAGTGCCGGGTGTCCGGCGGGAGTTCAAGGCGATGCAGCAGCTCCAGCGCACCGGCCGGTACGAGGTTCCCGTAAACGTCGTGGTAGCTCGACAACAGCCCCTTGAAGAGGGCCGGGTGCAGGGCCGGCAGCCGCAGCGCGGTGCGGTACGCCGGCTCCTTCACGGCCCAGGGCACCGGGCCCGAACACTCCAGGACCCGGACGGCCCGGCGGAGGAGGTCCGGCGTCGGGCCGGCGACGATGCGGTCGACGTCCCGGCCGAGCACTGCGGTGAAGGCCGCCGCGGTCGTGGTGCGGTCCTCGAACCAGTCCACCCACAGCGAGTACGTGACGGCCTCGGCGTCCCGGTCCGCCTCCAGCCGACGCCGGTAGCCCTCCCACAGCACGTCCGCCGGCAGCGGGCCGTCCGGCCCGTCGTCCTCGAAGCGGATCTCGCAGGTGACCCAGTACTCGTCCAGGAGGTCGAGGAGTCCGAAGGCCAGCCGCAGCCGCTCGCCCGCGTCCAGGTCCTCGGCGAACACGTCGGCGGCGTAGGAGTGGGCCACCTGGTTGGCCGTCAGCAGCTCCTCGGGCGCTCCGTCGCGCACCCACCCGCCGGGTACCTCACGGACGCCCTGCTCAGCCAGCCAGACCCGCGCCGCCGCCACCTCTCCGCTCTCCATCCTCGGAGTATGACAACCCTCCCGGCGTGCGGGTGCGGGCGGATGTCCTCACGCGTCGCCGGGATGGTGGGGTAAAGCCGACCATCAGGTCTCCACTTGGCCGTCATGACCGCGGGCCGGCCGCTCGGTGGAATGACGGGGTGCTGATTCCTCCTGTTCTCGCCCCCGCGTCCTCCGTACGGAGGGCTCGTCGGCCCCTGGACCGCAAGCCCGTGTGGGTGGCCGGCTGGCTGCTCGCCGCCGCCTGGGCCGGGGCCTTCCCGCTCGTCTCCACCCTGGCCACCCACCGGATCTGGGGCGCCTGCGCCGCGGTCGGGTACCTCCTGGCGGCGGCCGTGGCCGGGTGCGGGCCGGACCGGGACCGCACCCGGGCCCTGGCGGTCGGTACGGCACTCACCGGCGCGGTCCTCGTGCCGCTGGCGTACCTGCTGGTGTACGGGGCCGGGCAGAGCGAGGTGGCGGTCATCGAGCGGGCGGGCCGGCTGCTGGCCGAGCGGGCGACGCCGTACCTCGATACGCCCCGCACGGTGCGCGAGGTGACGCCGTACCTGCCGGGCATGGCGGTGCTCGGGCTGCCGCGGGCGGTGCTGGGGGCGGACGAGGTGGTCGTACGGGTCCTCGGGGACGCCCGGTTGTGGTGCGCGGCGGTGCTCTTCGGCTGCCTGTGGGCGGGCCGCCGTACCCTCGCGTCGGGGTCAGGGCCCGCCGATCGTGGCAACCGTACGGCCCTGGGCGCCCTCATGGCCTCCCCGGTGGTGGCCCTCCCGCTCGTGGTGAGCGGGGTGGACCTGCCGCTGACCGGCCTGCTGTGCCTGGCCCTCGCGTACGCGGCCGGCGGCCGGCCGGTGGCGGCCGGGCTGGCCCTGGCCGCCGCCGGTGCCCTGAAGTGGACCGCCTGGCCCGCCCTGCCCGTCGTCCTGACCCTGCTCGCCCACCGCGCCGGGGCGCGGGCGGCGCTCCGCTCCGCGCTCGTCGCCTTCACGGGGACGGCCCTGGCCCTGCTCCCCGGCCTGCTCCTCTCGCCCCGGGCCATGGCGGAGCAGGTCCTCGCCTTCCCCACCGGCCGGGGCGAGTTCACCACCCCGGCCGGCAGCCCGATGCCCGGCAAGCTCCTCGCCGACCTGGGACCGGCCGGCTGGTACGCGGCCACCGGCCTGCTGCTCGCGGGCGGCCTCGCGGTGGCGGCCTCCCTCGTCCTGCGCCCGCCCCGGCACCTGGTCGCCGCGGCCGACCGGCTCGCCCTCGGCCTCTCCCTCGCGTTCCTGCTCGCCCCGGCCGGCCGCTTCGGGTACCTGGCCCTGCCGGTGGTCCTGGTGCTGTGGCCGCGGCTGGTACGAGGCGAGGTGAGGCGGTCGGGCCCCGGGCGCAGCCGGGTGGTCGCCGTGGGCGGGCCGCCTACGGACCGGCGGCGGCCGGCACTCCACCCCTGACCGGCAGCCGGCGCCCCTGCGTCCGGCACCCGACACCCGACACCGGGCCCTCAACCACCCGCGAACCACCCGAACGAACCGAGGAACAAGACCTCCCATGACCACGCTGATCGTCACCAACGACTTCCCGCCCCGGCAGGGCGGCATCGAAACCTTCGTCCACGCCATGGCGACCCGGCTGCCCCGCAACGACGTGGTGGTGTACACCTCGGACGAGCCCGGCGCCGCGCGCTACGACGCGACCCTGCCCTTCCCGGTGGTGCGGGACCGGGCCCGGACGCTGCTGCCCACCCGCCGGGTCACCCGTACCGCGCTCGGCCTGGCCCGGGAACACGGCGCCGACCGGGTGTGGTTCGGGGCCGCCGCCCCGCTGGCCGCGATGGCGCCGGAGCTGCGGCGCGGCGGGATCCGGCGGATGGTGGCCACGACCCACGGCCACGAGATCTGGTGGGCGCGCACCCCCGGCGCCGACCGGCTGCTGCGGCGGGTCGGGGACCACGTCGACGTGGTGACGTACCTCGGGGCGTACACGCGGGCCCGGATAGCCCCGGCCCTCGGTCCGCGGGCGCGGCTGGAGCGGCTGGTACCGGGCGTGGACCCGGCGGCCTTCCGCACCGGCGAGGAGGACGCCGATGGGGCCCGGCTGGTGCGCGAACGCCACCGCCTGACCGGCCGCCGAATCATCCTCTGCGTCTCGCGGCTGGTCCGCCGCAAGGGACAGGACGTACTGATCGAGGCGATGCCGGCGGTCCTGCGGGAGGTGCCGGACGCCGTCCTCGTGGTGGTCGGACAGGGCCCGGACGCGGGCCGGCTGCGCCGCCTCGCTGCCCGGCACGCCCCGGGCCGGGTGGTGTTCACCGGGGGACTGGACCATGCCGGGACCGCGGCGTACTACGCGGCCGCCGACGTGTTCGCGATGCCCTGCCGCACGCGCAAGGCCGGACTGGAGGCGGAGGGGCTGGGCATCGTCTTCCTCGAGGCGGCCGCCAGCGGGCTCCCGGTGGTGGCCGGCGACTCGGGCGGGGCTCCGGACACGGTCCTGGACGGGGTCACCGGCAGTGTGGTCGACGGCCGTTCACCGGCTGCCGTGGCCGAGGCCCTGACCGCAGTCCTCACCTCTCCCGAGGAGCGCCGCCGGCGCGGCGAAGCAGGCCGCGGCTGGGCCGCCACCCACTGGTCCTGGGACACCTCGGCCCACCACCTCGACACCCTCCTGGACCCCGACCGTCCCCTGCAGCGGAACCGAACCGCCGGCTCGGCGGTGGCCCTTCCGGCAAGCCCCCGAGCACCGGGCGACGCTGCACGCCGGCCGTCAAAATCCGGATGATCCGCCGGAGCGCGAATGCCTATCCTGTGCCGCATGTCCGACACGACCAACATAGAGCGCTACCGCCACGAGGCCGTGGAACTGACCGTGGGCGAACTTCGCGACGCTCTCCTCGGCCTGCCGGCCGATGCTCCGGTCCGCATCGACGTCCCGCCGAACCCGAGGACGGACGAAACGCGTGACTCGATCGACGAGGGCAGCAGCCACATCGTGGTGAGCGCAGTCGTCCTCAACGACGCCGACCACCTCCCGAGGGCAGAGACGGTCCTGCGAGCGGACTTCGCCTCGGAGTGGTACGTCCGACCGATCGAGCCGAAAACGGAGGGATGACTCCCGCACCGGGCGGCGCTCCCGGCCCAGGACTTCAGGGCCGGCGGGGTTCTCGACCTCGACAAGTCGCCGGTCGTGGAGCACGGCTCCGCGGCAGGTGCTGCTGACGTCGACGAGGGAGATCAGCCTTTACTGGCCCCTCAGGTGGGCCAGGACGGCCAGGACGCGGCGGTTGCCCTCGGTCGGGTCGAGGTCGAGCTTCATGAAGATGTTGCTCGCGTGCTTGACCACGGACGCCTCGGTGATGGTCAACCGGCGGGCGATGGACTGGTTGTTGAGGCCTTCGGCCATCACCGCGAGGACTTCCCGTTCGCGCGGGGTCAGGCGGAGCAGGGGCTTGTCCGAGGAGCCGAGGAGTACCCGGATCACCTCCGGGTCGATGACGGTCTGGCCGGCGGCCACCCGGTCCAGCGCGTCCAGGAACTCGGAGACCTCCCCGACGCGGTCCTTGAGGAGGTAGCCCAGGCCGCCCGCGTCGGCTCCGCCCCCGCCGAAGAGCTGGGTGGCGTAGGCGGTGGCGACGTACTGGGAGAGCACCAGGACCGGCAGGCCCGGATGCCGGCGGCGCAGGTCCAGTGCGGCGCGCAGCCCCTCGTCCCGGAAGCCGGGGGGCATCCGGACGTCGGTGATGACCACGTCGGGCCGGTCGGCGTCCACCGCGCGGGCCAGTTCCGTGGCGTCGCCCACCGCGGCCACCACCTCGTGGCCGACCCGGGAGAGCACTTCCACGAGCCCGGCGCGCAGCAGTACGGCGTCCTCGGCGAGCACTACGCGGAGCACGGCACCTCCACCCGCAGCCGGGTCGGTCCGCCGACGGGACTCTTCACGATCAGCCTGCCCTTCAAGATCGCCACACGGTCGGCCAATCCTTGCAAACCGGATCCGGCGGACGGATCCGCCCCACCCCGGCCGTCGTCGCTCACCACCAGGACGAACTGCGCACCCTCCAAGCGGCCGTGCACCACCACCCCGTCGGCGCCGCTGTGCTTGGACGCGTTGGCCAGGGCCTCGGTGACGGTGAAGTAGGCCATGTTCTCGACCGGGGCGGGCAGTCGGCGGGGCAGTTCGATGTCCACGGTGACCGGGATCGGGTTGCGCAGGGAGAGTTCGGCCACCGCCGCGGCGAGGCCGTGGTCGGTGAGCACCTGCGGGTGGATGCCCCGGACCAGGTTGCGCAGTTGCTCCAGGGCCTGACGGGCCTCGCCACGGGCCCGGGCGACCAGCGGCCCGGCGGGGGAGTCCTGGCCGCGCAGCTCCAGTTCGGCCAGTCCGAGGGTCATGCTCAGGGCCACCAGCTGCTGTTGGGCGCCGTCGTGCAGATCACGCTCGATGCGCCGCCGCTCGGCCTCGAAGGCGTCCACCAACCTGGCGCGGGAGCGGGTGAGTTCGATGACCCGGCTGTTCAGCTCCGGCTCCCGCGCGCCCAGCAGGAACTGGGCGGCCCTGACCTGGACCCCGGCCAACAGGGCGCCCACGTACGCGGCGAGGACCAGGCCCACCAGGCCCACGAGGGTGCCGGGCAGGGCACCCGCGGGCTCGGAGATCGCCTGCCCGGGGACGAGCATGATCGTGTCCGGTGCGATGGCCCAGACGACAACCGGGCTCACCAGCAGCATGACGGCCAGGCCGAGCAGCGCGGTGAAGCCGAGGCCGACCGCCGTGAAGACGACCGCGTACAGCAGCGCGTACGCCAACTCCCGCCAGGTGGCCCGCTCCTTGAGCCGGCAGCGCAGCCACGGCAGGACCCCGGTACCCGGCAGCGACCCGTGCGGGTCGGCGATCGGCACGGGCTCCACCAGCCGCAACCGCCGCCGCTCCAGTGCGGCGACGGGTATCCCGATCACCGCCACCCCGGCCAGGACCACCAGCCCGACCCCGAGCATCGACAGCCCGATGCCCGCGCACAGCAGGACGGCCAGCACCAGGAGCAGCAGCGCCCCCAGTACGGTGCCGCTGAGCAGGAAGGCCCAGACCCGCAAGGGCCACAGGGACAACAGGAAGCGGCTGGGACGACGCCGTAGGGCCTCCCAGACGGCGACGTCCATCGCGGGGTTCCTCCAGTGGATCGGTGGTACGAGGGAGCCCCGGCCACCGGCGTGACCTGCCCCGTCACCCGACCCTAACGCCGACGGACCTCAGCCCTCCGGGTCGGGCCGGGGCACCCGGGCCGGGTGACGGTTCAGGGCGCCCCCGGCGGGCGCCGACCGGGGTTGACCCTCAGCGCCGCCACTCGTAGACGCCCCATGAGGACTGGAGGACTTCGCTCGGCCACTCCTGCCGCACCTGCCCGAGCAGCCGCCGCTGTTCGTCGATCCAGCCCTCCTCCAGGGCCAGCGGGATGTATACGGACACGCACGACGCGCCCAGGTCCTCCACCCGGACGGCGACCGTCCCTTGCTCCTCGTCGTGGGGGTGGATCCGGATCTCGGGACTGTGGTCGTCGTCCTTCCAGCAGATCTCCTGACCGTCGGCAAGACGGTCCAGTGCGCGGTCCCAGGTGTCCAGGTCGGCAGGTCGCAGGGCCGTGCCCAGTCGGCCGCTGACGAAGCTGCTGCTGATGACGACCTCCGCGTCGAGCAGATCGTGGAGGTGCAGCACGCCCGGCGATCTGCGTCCCCGCACGCGCACCCGGAAGCTGTTGTCGCCGTCCGTGAGGCTGATCAGATCCACCCGTGCCCCCGCGCCCTTGCTCGCCCGCCCGCCCCTGTCAGGGTTCATGATGCCCTGACCCGGCGGTCGGCCCGACGGGGTGGGGAGCTGCGAGAATCGCCTCGAGCGCGTCCGCGTGCTCGCAGTCGAGCTCGCCGGTCACGTGGATGACGGTCGATACCGGAGCCACCGTGCCGGCGTTCGCCCGGCGGTCGTCCCGCGCCTCGATGTCGGTAGCCATGAGAGGCCTCCTCGTCCCCGGCACGCCGCCGCGGGCCCGCTTGGTGGTGCCCAGATCGGCGCCGGGACTGATCCACGGCTTGTTCCCCAGCGGGAGCAGAACACACCCCTGCTTCGGCGTTACGTCCGGCCCGGAGCTGTTCCGGGTGGGCGGGGAGCCGGGGTGGGGGTGATGGTGGTGGGGTGGACATGGAGGCGGTGATCGCGGAGCTGTACGGGGTGCGGCCGAGCGGGTTCGTGGCGGCGCGGGGGGTACTGGTGGCGCGGGCCCGAACGGAGGGGGACGCCGAGGCGGCCCGCGCGATCGAGCGGTTGCGCAAGCCGACCCTCGTCGTGTGGGCCGCGAACCATTTCGCTCGGGCCCGGCCGGAGCGGGCCGCGGCGCTGCTGCGGCTCGGGGAGCAGCTGCGGACCGCGCACCGCGAGCTGGACGGTGCGCAGCTCCGGGCCCTCTCGCACGAGCAGCACCGGGTGACGGCGGCACTGGCCCGGGAGGCCGGTCAGGTCGCGGCCGAGGCGGGGGAGCGGCTGAGCGAGACGGCCCTGCGGGACCTGGGGGAGGTCTTCCACGCCCTGCTGGCGGACGAGGAGGGCGCCCGTACCTGGGCCGCCGGACGGCTCACGGCCGCACCTGAGGCGCATGTCGGCTTCGAGGGGCTGGGACCCGGGCCGGGGGCGGGAGGCGCCGGCTCGCCGCCTGCGGAGCGGCGTACGAAGGGGCCGGGGGCGGGGGACCGGCGTGCGGCGGAGGCTGCTGGGCTCGGGGGCGGGGAGGCCGCGGAAGGAACTCGGCCCAAGGGCGCCGCGGCAGCGGGGACCACCCGGACCACGAAGGCTGCGGAAGCAGCCCGTGCCAAGGCGGCGAAGGCCGCGGAAGCCGCCCGGGTCAAAGCCGCGGAGGCCGCGGAGGCCGCCCGGCTCGAAGCCGCCGCCGAGGCCGTGGCTCGCGCCCGGGCCGCCGCGGAAGAGGCCGCGGCCGAGCTGGATGGCATCCGGACCGAGGCCGAGGCGGCCGCCGAGGAGCTGGACCGGGCCCGGGCCGAGGCGGAGACGCTGCGTGCGGAGATACAGGGCCTCCGGCCGCGACTGGACAGTGCCGAGCAGGCCGCCCGTACCGCCCGTACCCGCCACGACCAGGCACTCCGGGCGCGGACGAAGGCCGAGCGGGCCGCCGAGACGGCAGCCCGCGCTCTGCGCGAGGCGGAGGCCCGCACGGGCTGACACCCGTCGTTCGCAGCGGCCTGGGACCTTGCGGCGCAGGGGCCCGACCAGGGGCACGCGCCAGGCCGTCGCGGACGCCCGGGCGGCGGCTCGGAGGGCCGACCGGGGCGCCCGGCCGGCGCCCCGGCCGCCCCGCCGGCTCACTCGCTCCGCAGGACCTCGGCGATCGTGAGCCGGGCCGCCGAGCGGGCCGGCAGCAGCGCCCCCAGGACCGCGATGGCCACGCCCGCCAGCGTGAGCAGCGTCAGGCCGGGGGTCTGCCAGACGCGCAGCAGGTTCGGCGGGAAGTCGGAGCCCATCGCCTCGGCCATCGACGTGACGACCACGTGGTGGGTGGCCATCCCGAGCGGCAGCCCGACCAGGCCGCCGACCACGCCGAGGGCGGCCATCGAGACCACGACCATCGCCGTCACCTGGCGCGGCGTCATGCCGATCGACTTGAGCATGCCGAGGTCGCGGCGCCGTTCGCGGGTGTTGAGCAGGACGGTGTTGAAGACGCCGAGCGCCGCCACCGTACCCAGCAGGACGGTGAGCAGGACCGAGGAGCCGACGATGCTGACCGTGCTGGCGTCCACGCCGCCGCTCGCGGTCGGATTGAGGGCCGGCTCGGCGGTCCTGGCCGCGGCGTTGTAGGCCTTGACGTCGGTACCGGGGTCCAGCTCGACGTAGAACTGGTTCGGCACGGGGGCCGGGTTGAGGGCCGTCAGCGTCTGCCAGTTGGAGGAGAGGGTGTCCCAGTCGCCGGCCAGGGTCTCGCCGACGACGGTCACCCGGGTCCGCCGCTTGTCGCGCTCCAGGGTGAGGTGGTCCCCGATCCCCAGACCGCGCTTCTTCAGGAAGGCCCCCGGGGCGACGATCTCCCCGGCCTGCTCGGTCCAGCGGCCCTTGACGAGGGTGCCCTCCCGGTACTCCGCGTCGCGGTCCGGCTTCGTGAACCAGCCCCGTACCAGGGTCGATTCGCCGACCACGTGCAGTTCGGTCGGGGCGATCGGGGTGATGTGGCGCGCGCCGGGCAGTCTGCGCAGCAGCGCTTCCACCTCGTCGGTGGTCATCTTCGCCACGGTGTCGCCGCCCGCGTTCAGGTAGACGACAGACTGGGCCGACGGGCCCTGGGCGCCCATGAACCGGTCGACGGTGGTGGTGAGTCCGGTGGCCAGGGTGACGGTGGTGACGCCCAGGACGAGTGCCGCGAGCGTCATCGCGGTCCGGGCCGGCCGGGCGAAGAGCTGCCCGACGCCCAGGCTGACGGGACGCGGCAACCGGGTCCGGCCGAGCCACCTCTGGACCTTCAGACCGCGTCCGGCGCTCGGCGCGCTGCCCGCGCTGATCGCCCGGACCGCCGGCAGCCGGTGGGCCCGCAGGGCCGGCAGCAGCGCGGCCAGCGCGACCACCACGGGCATCCCCAGCAGCGTCACCACGGCTGTCCAAGGGCTCAACTCCGGCGTGAAGTAACCGGAATTGAATCCGGAGAAGACCACCTTCAGGAGCGGATCCGCCGCGAGGACCCCGGCCGCGGTGCCGAGGGCGCTGCCGACCAGACCGGGGAAGAGGACCATCACCAGGTACACGCCCACCACTTGGTTCGGCGTGAAGCCCACGGCCTTGAGCACCCCGATGTGCCGGTACCCGGAGACCACGGCGCCGCTGACCACATTGGCGACGATCAACACCGCCACCACCAGGCCGAGTACGCCGAAGGCGGTCAGGAAGGGGATGTAGATGCGCGCGCCGCTGGTCATGGACTGCTTGACGGTGAGGTACGACTGCGAGCCGAGCAGCGCCCCGGGTCGCAGGCCGGTGCTGACCGCCGTCAGGCCCGCCCGTACCTGGTCGTCCGTGCCCGCCCGGTCGAAGCGGTAGAGGAGCTGGGCGGAGGTCGGGTGCAGGCCCGGCATCTGGGCGGGCGCCACCCAGGCGTTGGCGGTGCGGCTGATGCTGGAGCCGAAGCCGACGATGGTCAGCGGCGGGGCGCCGGGGAGCCGGACCTGGCTGCCCAGCTCCTCGTTCGGTGCCCAGCGCTGGGCCGGCGGCCGCATGAGCACGATCTCGCCGGGCGCCGTGGCCCAGCGCCCGGACCAGACGTCCACCCGGTCCACCTCCGCGCCGGACGGATCGGGGCGGCCCACCACGGTGACCGGTCCGGGCGGCAGCGGGTCCACCCCGGGCCGCGGCTCGCCCGTGGCGGCCTCGACGTAGAAGGTGGCGACCGGGAAGGGGCCGGCCACCGCGGTGACCCCCGGCCGCTGGGCGGCCCGCCGGAGCTCGGGGCCGGTGGCCCGGGACGAGTCGAAGACGGCGCTCGCGTGGGCGCCGCGCTGCCGGCCGAAGGTGTCGTCGAAGGGCGCCGAGGCCGCACTGATCAGTCCGAGGGCCACCACCAGCGCGACCGAGGAGGTGAGGACGACCAGCCCGATGACCAGGGTCTGGAGCCTGCGCCGCCGGACCGCCGCGCGCGAGGCCCGCCACACCGCGCTCACGCCGTACGCTCCAGGGCGCTCTCGCGGACCACCTTGCCGTCGGCGAACTCGATCAGCCGGCTGGCGCAGCGGGTGGCCAGCTGCGGGTCGTGGGTGACCATCAGCAGCGTCTGGCCGATCTGGTTGAGGTCGATCAGCAGGTCCATCACCTGTTCACCGGCCCGGCTGTCCAGCGCGCCGGTCGGCTCGTCCGCCAGCAGTACGGCCGGACGGTTCATCAGGGCACGGGCCACGGCCACGCGTTGGCGCTCGCCGCCGCTGAGGGCCGCCGGATAGGCGTTGCGGCGGCCGGCGATGCCCAGCTCGTCGAGGAGTTCGAGGGCGCGGCGCCGGGCCTGCCGCGCCGGGCTGCCGGTCAACTGTGCGGCCAGCGCGACGTTGTCCAGCGCCGACAGGTCGTCGATCAGGTTGAAGAACTGGAAGACCATGCCGACCCGCCGCCGCCGGTAGAGCGCCAGCCCGGTCTCGCTGAGCGTGCCCAGGTCCTCGCCGTGCACGACGACCGAGCCGGCCGTCGGGCGGTCGAGCCCGGCGACCATGTTGAGCAGCGTGGACTTGCCGCAGCCCGAGGGGCCCATCACCGCGACCGCCTCACCGGCCCGTATCTCCAGCGAGACCCCGTCGAGGGCGGCCGAGTCCCCGTACTCCTTGCGTACGCCGTCGAGGCGTACGACCACCTGTGCCCTGTCCTGTTCCGAGTTCATGCCGGGAAAACTACGGTGGACCTCGACGACCGGTCGTCACCCCGTGGTGGTAACCGTCGCCGCAGGTCATCCTGGGGATGTACGTCATCCTGCCCGGGGATGATGCGGATCTTGGTACGCCCTGCCAAGGTGGTGCACCGTGTGGGGATCCGATACCGATGTTCTGAACCTCGCCCTCGCGGCGACGGTGGCCGCGACGGTGGCGGCGGCGGGCTGGCTCGCGGTGGCGTTGGCCCGGGCGAGGCGGGCGCACCGCAGGTCCGTCGACGAGCGCGGCTGGCTGCTGGAACGCGAGCGTGAGAGCGCCGCCAGGACGGCCGTCGACGAGGAACGAGCCCGGATCGCCCGGGAGTTGCACGACATCGTCAGTCACAAGGTGAGCCTGATGGTCGTTCAGGCCAACGCCGCCCGCGAGGTGTTGGACGCCATGCCGCAGGAGGCCGAGAAGGCGATGGCAGCGGTGGAGAGCGCGGGCCGCGACACCATGACCGAACTGCGGCACCTGCTCGGCCTGCTGGCACCCGCGCAGGACGGCAGCGAGCCGGCGCCCGAGGAGGCGGCGCAGCTGACCCCCCAGCCGAGCCTGAGCCGGCTCAGCTCCCTGATCGACCGGTTCGCCTTCGCCGGGCTGCCGGTGGAGGTACGGATCTCCGGTGAGCCGCGCCCGCTGCCGACCGGCATCGACACCACCGCCTACCGGATCGTGCAGGAGGCGCTGAACAACGCGCTCAAGTACGGCGGGGGCCGGCCCACCGAGGTGACGGTCCGCTACGCCGACCACTCCCTGCGGGTCGAGGTGCTCAACAGCGGGCCGAGCGTGCTGCGCGGCGACGCCCCCGCCCCGCCGCAGCCGGACGGGGAGCGCCCCGACGGCGCGGGCCGGGGTCTGCTGGGCCTGCGGGAGCGGGTCGCCGTCTACGGCGGCGACCTGGACGCCCGCCGCCGCCTCGGCGGCGGCTACCGGGTCCGCGCCCGCATCCCGCTGGAGCGTGCATGACCAGCGGCGGGACGGCGACGCCCGAGGTCCCCGCCCCCCGCGTCCTGATCGCCGACGACCAGGAACTGATCCGCACCGGCTTCCGCATGATCCTCACCGCCCGCGGCATCGACGTGGTCGGGGAAGCGGCCGACGGCATCGAGGCGGTCACGGCCGCCCGCACGCTCCGCCCCGACGTGGTGCTGATGGACATCCGGATGCCGAACCTGGACGGCCTGGAGGCGGCCCGCCGCATCCTGGCCCAGGACCCTGACATCCGCGTCCTGATGCTCACCACCTTCGACCTCGACCAGTACGTCTACACCGCCCTCTCCATCGGGGCCAGCGGCTTCCTGCTCAAGGACGTCACCTCCGCGCACCTGGCCGCCGCGGTCCGCCTGGTCGACACCGGCGACGCCCTGCTCGCGCCCTCGATCACCCGGCGCCTGGTCGAACGCTTCGCCGCCGAAGGCGGGCGACGGCCGGACCAGGCCCCCGCCCTGCCCACGGTCCACCGCGACCTCACCGCCCTGACCCCCAGGGAGCTGGAGGTCCTGACACTGCTCGGCCGGGGCCTGTCCAACACGGAGCTGGCCGCCGAACTGACCCTCAGCGAGGCCACCGTGAAGACCCACGTGGCCCGCATCTTCGCCAAGCTCGGCCTGCGCGACCGCGCCCAGGCGGTCGTCCTCGCGTACGAAACAGGCCTGGTCACGGCCGGCGACCGAACCGAGGAGTAGCCTCCGCGCCCGCGGACCGGCCCCGACCGGCGCGGCGCCCGCACCCTGTGCGGATGCGCGCCGCCGGGTCGCGCCCGACCCTGGACGCATACCTCGGTGCGGTGGTCCGTACCGTGCGCCACCCGTGAGGGGGTCGAGATGCCGAATCCGCATCCGCCGTCCGACGACCGGCCACCGGGCTGGACCCCCCGCCCTCCGGGGCAGCCGCCGGACTCCGGCCCGCCCTGGCCCCCCGGCCCCGGCTGGGGCCCACCCCCGCCCCCACCCCCGCGCCGGCGCCGGACCCTGGTGGTCGTCCTCGCGGTGATCGGCGGCCTCGCCGTGCTGTTCGTGGTAGCGCTGATCGCCCTGTTCGCCGTCGTGGGCGACGACGACCCGGCCCCCGCCAAAACCCCCTCCGGCCGCCCCCAGGACACGGTGCCCGGCCCGCGGGGCGACGTACAGATCACCTCGTGCAAGGTGAACGGCAGCACCGACTGGGCCGAGGCCGACCTGCTGATCACGAACAGGTCCAGCAAGACCAGCAACTACTGGGTGCAGGTCGAGTTCGTCGACGCCTCGAACACCCGGCTCGGGGACGCCACCACCGTGGTGAACGACCTGGCCTCCGGCCAGCGCGCCAAGGCCACCGCGCAGGGCTTCGACCAGATCACCGCGAAGATCACCTGCCGCATCACCGACGTGACGCGCTTCGCGTCCTGACGGTCACGCGGCCGCGTGCTGCTCGCGGGCCCGGCTGCGGGTCAGGGCGCGGATGGCGGTGTGCTGGGAGTACGCGAGCAGGCCGACCGTGATGGCGGCCATGACCAGGGCGAAGAGCAGGTGCCCGACGGTGGAGGTGATGGCCAGGCCCAGGGCGTTGAGGGCGAAGTGGCTGCCGATCCGCAGGGCGATCAGACCGAGCGCGATCTTGCGGGTCTCCTTGCCGTGCCACAGGGCCTTGGCGAGCTGGATCCGGCGGCGCATCAGCGTCAGCGAGATGCCGATGTTCACGACCAGCAGCAGCACCAGCGCCGGCCAGGCGTCGGGGAAGGCCTTGAGGATGTCGAATGCGGCCGCCAGCACCCCCTCGAAGGCGAAGAACCAGACCGGCAGCCGGTACTCGGCGGGCGACAGGCCGGTGGTGTCGACGGCTTCGTCGGTGGCGGTCTTGGTGCCGAGCAGCTTCATGGTTTCCCCCGAGGTCGTGGTGTGTGCCACCACTGTGTCCCGAAGGCCGGGACGCGCGGCAGGGCCGTGGATCACCGATGCGATATGACAGTTGTCATGTGCACCTGTGTGGCTGCTGAGCGCCCCGAGGCCTGCGGACGCGGGCCCTCGCCAAGGGCCAGGCCGGGAGCTTCCCCGTGCTCCTCGTCGACGGAACCGTCGACAGGGCGCGGGAGAATAACAAGATCGATTGACTTCCACAAGACACGAATTGCAGGGACGTGTCCTGATCGGTGCCCTGCGGTTTATTTGAAGCACGCCCCACCGGGAAGCCCCGGGGGAGAACGAGAAACCGGATCGGTTCCCTTTCGGTTCTCCCGGGGCTCATTCAAATATCCCGCATTGAATAACCCCCTTTTCTGCACCGAATGGAGAATTCCGATGTTCGAGCTTTCCTTCACCCGCCGTGTCGTCCTCGCCGGTTCCTCCCTGCTGCTGCTCGGTGGCGGTGTGGCCCTGCCGGCCACCGCGATGGCCGCTCCGGCCCCGCAGCACGCGGTGACGTTCGTGCAGGACGACAGTGCGGACGGCATCGGGACCAGCGGTGACACGAACGCGGAGAACACCACGGTCGGCGGTACCGCGACCACCGGAAGCGCCAACACCGGCGTCGGGAACTGCAAGGGCAAGTGCACCATCACCACCGGCAACGCCACCTCCGGCAATGCCAGTGCGGACGCCCTGAACAGCGGTGACGCCACCTCCGTCAGCGGTGACGCGTCCGGTACGGGTGGCAAGGTGACGAAGAACAACGTCAGCATCAAGGCCCAGATCAAGGAAAACCTGAAGCACAAGCTCGGCAAGTAATCCGGGCGACCCCGGAACGTACGACCCGGACAGAATGCGGATGCCGGAGAGGCCACCCTCTCCGGCATCCGCATGCGCCTGCCGCCAAAGCGAACCCGCTGCCACGCCCCGATCACCCCTGTTTGGGATCTCCCGCACCGGTCACACGCGTAACGCCCGACTCCTACGCCCTGGAGATCCGATGCCCGAGAAGACCCCGCCGCCGCCCGCCGCCGACCAGCAGGGCCCGGAAACCGTCAGTCCGACCGGCCAGCCCACCGGCGCCGACCACGCGCGGATGGCGCAGAGCGGCGAACACCTCACGACCGCCCACGGCACCCGCCTCCCCGACACGGACCACTCGCTCAAGGCGGGTCCGCGCGGCCCGGTACTGCTGCAGGACCACCACCTGCGCGAGAAGCTGATGCACTTCGACCACGAGCGGATCCCTGAGCGCGTGGTCCACGCCCGCGGCGCGGCCGCGCACGGCGTCTTCCAGTCCTACGGCACGGCCGCGGGCGTCTCCAAGGCCGCCTTCCTCGCCGCCGACACCGAGACCCCGGTGTTCGTACGCTTCTCCACGGTGCTCGGATCGCGCGGCTCCGCGGACACGGTGCGCGACACCCGCGGGTTCGCCACGAAGTTCTACACCGAGGAAGGCGTCTTCGACCTGGTCGGGAACAACATGCCGGTCTTCTTCATCCAGGACGCGATCAAGTTCCCGGACGTCATCCACGCGGGCAAGCCGCATCCGGACCGCGAGATCCCGCAGGCGCAGAGCGCCCACGACACCTTCTGGGACTTCGTCTCCCTGCACACCGAGACCGCCCACCACACGATCTGGAACATGTCCGACCGGGGCATCCCCCGCTCCTTCCGCATGATGGAGGGCTTCGGCGTCCACACCTTCCGCCTCACCGACGCCGAAGGCGCGACCACGCTCGTGAAGTTCCACTGGAAGCCGAAGCTGGGCGTGCACTCCCTGGTCTGGGAGGAGGCACAGATCCTGGGCGGCACGGACCCCGACTTCCACCGCCGGGACCTGGCGGAGGCCATCGCGGGAGGCGCGTTCCCGCAGTGGGAGCTGGGCCTGCAGACCTTCCCCGACACGCCGGAGCAGACCTTCGAGGGCATCGACCTGCGGCCCCAACTTCCCCCAGCTGCCCATCAACCGCACCCATGCGCCGGTCAACGACATGCTGCGGGACGGGACGCACCAGAGCGCCGTGCACCGGGGCGTGGCGCCCTACCACCCCAACAGCCTGGACGGGGGCTGCCCGTTCTTCGCCGGGGCCGGCGAGAGGGCCTTCGCCGAAGCCCCCGTCGAGGTGCCCGCCGGCCGCAAGGTCCGGGAGGCGCCGGCCTCCTTCGGTGATCACTTCTCCCAACCGCGGCTGTTCTGGCTCAGCATGAGCCCGCTCGAGCGCGAACACATCGTCGCCGCCTACTCCTTCGAGCTGTCCAAGTGCGAGGAGAAGTCCGTCCGGGAGCGGGTGCTGAGCACGCTGGCCCGCATCGACGACGAGCTGTGCGCCGCCGTGGCTGCGGGACTCGGCCTGCCGGTGCCCGCGGCCACCGAGCCGCCGGCGGACGTCAGCCCGAGCCGGCAGCTTTCCCAGATCGGCGGCACCTGGCCGCTGGACGGCCGGACCGTCGGCATCGTCACGGACCCGGACGGCGATCCGACGGGCGCCGGGGAGGTGCGCCAGGCTGTCCTGGACGCGGGCATGGTGCCGCTGGTGATCGCCCCGGTCGGCGGCGAACTGACCACCGACGGCGATCCGGTGACCGTGCAACGCACCTTCGCCGCCGCCCGGTCGGTGGAGTTCGACGCCCTGCTGTTCGCCGGAGTACCCGCCGTCGCGGCCGACGCGTACGGCGCCCGCGACGCCACAGCGGGCGGCCCCCGGTCCGCCGCCCCGGCGGACCCCCGCGTACTGGCCCTGCTCGGCGAGGCCTACCGGCACGGCAAGGCGATCGGCGGCTGGCACGGCGCGAACCGCCTCTTCGAGGCCGCCGGCATCCCGGACGACGCCCCGGGCATCGTCACCGCCGCCGACGGCCCCACCGCACTCCGCCACCTCGCCGCCCTCCTGTCCACCCACCGCGTCTGGTCCCGCTTCCCCACCCCGGCGTCCTAGCGAGCGCAGGGCCCGCCCCCCCGCTACCGGGCGACCGGCTTCGTCCCAACGGCCTGTGGTGGGATGGCCCGATGATCGCCACAGTGCTCTGGGAGCGCGAACTGCACCAGCCGGGCGGCGCTTCCGCCTTCGTCGTGGGGCCGGACTGTGTCGTCCTGCACGAGCGGCACACCCGGCTGGTCTGCCTGGAGCGCGCCGACGGCGCCGTGCGCTGGGACGTCCCGCTCGGTACCTGGCCGCGCGGGATCGCCCTCGCGGGCGACCGCGTGCTGGTCTTGCCGCAGACACCGGATCGGCTGTCCTGCATCGACCTGCGCACGGGTGCGTCTCTGTGGAGCGTCGCGACACCGGCGTTGACGGGGAACCTCGTGGTCCACGCGGACACGGTCGTGACGGGCGGGTGGCGCGGCTACACGCCGATGAGCGGCCTTGACCTCAGCGACGGGACCGAGCGGTGGACGACCCCGTCGGCGGTCACGTCCGTACGGCCCCTCGTATGGGGCGGTGGGGTGCTCACGGGCAGCGGCCGCGACGCGGTTCTGCTCGATCCGGTCGACGGGAGTGCCCTGGCGGCGTGGCGGCTGCCCGACCGGCTCGCGGTGTCCGACGCGCAGGTGTTCCTTCCGCTCGACGCGGAACGGGTGGTGGCGGTCTGCGAGGACTCGTCGCTGGTGGCCTTCGGCACCGGCGCGGACGGGCCCGCCCGGCTCGGGTCCTACGAGCCGTTCGGGGCGGCCGGGTACGTCGGCGGGTCGGTGTGGGTGCTGCGGTCGGGCCGGGGGCTCCTTGCGGTGGATCCCGCCGACGGGAGGTCGCGGTGGTCACTCGACGCGGAGCCGCGGCTGGTGCCCGATCCGGTGCCGTACGCCGACGGCGTCGTGGTGGGGGACGTCAACGGCGGTATCCGACGGCTGGGCCACGACGGCCGGACGGTGGCGACGTGCTCCCTGCCCGGTCGGCGCCTGCGCGGGCTGGCCGCCGCCGACGAGGCTGGGCTGTTCTTCGCGGCCAAGGGCAGCTTCGGCTCCTTCACCCTGACCCTGTAGGCCCGGTGGCCGGGACCGTCTCGACCTGCGGGAACCCGGTGCTCGCGGCAGGCTGGGACGGCCGGGGCTGAGCCGGTCGCGGCTGGGTAGACGACGGGGGACCGAGGAAGGGAGCCGAGCCATGGGCGGCAAGCAGCGCGACGAGGCACGCGGCATGGAGAAGAAGCAGCAGGAGCCGGGGATCGGCCGTGAGGAGCAGGTCAGCGACCATCCCGGCCCGGACCCGGTACACCCGCAGGCCAGCCGGCCGGTGCGGGGCCACAGCCCTGAGGACCTCCGCAGGCAGCAGGAGCAGAGGATGGCCGAAGGGGGCCACCGGGACCCCGGGCAGTCCGGCCACTGACGACCGTCTGAGGGTGCCGCGCCGCCGCGTCCCGGGGCGGCGCGGCACCCGCCGTGCCGGGGTACCGGCACCGCACTACCTCTGATGGGCGAGCGCGTCCGCGAGTTCGTCGTGGCTCATGTGGGAGCGGCCCCGGATGCCGGCCTCAGTCGCCTTGTCGTACAGCTGCGTCTTGGTCAGCGACCGGAGCGGCTTCGTGCCGGAGGCTGCACGCTTCTTCGCGGCCGGCCGCCGGGCGGCGCCGCCCGCACGGGCCTTCGAGCCACCGGCCGCCGAGCCGTCGGCCTCCCCGGAGCCGGCCGTGGAGCTGCCCGCCTTCCCGCCGCCCCCCTTCGGGCTGCCGGCCCGTCTCAGGGAGGCCCGTAGCGCCTCCATCAGGTCCACCGTGCCGGTGGCGGCCGGCGCCGGTTCCGCCTTCGCCACGGTCTCGCCGGCCTTCTTGGCCTTGATCAGGGCGGAGACCTTCTGGCGGTAGGCGTCGTGGTAATCGGCCGGGTCCCAGTCGACGGCCAGGGCGTTGATCAGCTGCTGCGCCATCTTCAGCTCGCCCGCGCTCGCCTTCGAGGCCTTGGGAAGGTCCGGGATCTCCTTGCGCGGGTCGCGGATCTCGTCCGCCCAGTGCAGCGTGTGCAGCGCGAGGAGGTCCTTCTCGGCCTTCAGGGCCACCAGGTACTCGCGCCCCCGCATCACGAACGTCGCGATCCCGGCCCGGTTCGACTCCTCGAGGGCCTGCTCCATCAACCGGTAGACCTTCTAGTATTCCTTGCCCCGCGGGCCGAGGTAGTACGTCCGGTCGAAGAAGATCGGGTCCACCGTGTCGAGGTCGACGAAACCGGTGACCTCCAGGACCTTGGAGCGGCCCGGGGCGATCTCCTCCAGCTCGGCCGGTTCGACGAGCACGTACTCCTCGCCCGTCTCGAAGCCCTTGACGATGTCGTCCGGGGCGACCTCCTCGCCGGTGCGCTCGTTGACCCGGCGGTTGCGGATCCGGTCCGAGGTGCCGCGCTGCAGCTGGTGGAAGTGGATCGTGTGGCTGTCGGTCGCCGTGTACAACGCCACCGGGACGCTGACCAGCCCGAAGCTGAGCACCCCGGTCCACACGGGTCTGGCCATCGCTCTCCACCACCTGCATGCCGTGCCCCGAGACCGGGCGTATGCCCCGTCCGAGGGCGGTCATCCCCGCCCGGCGCCGGCCATGCGGCCGGCGCGACGGTCCGGACGCGTACCGCGACCGCGGGCCGGACATCCCGGTACCCGGGCGGGCATGGCGGCGGTCCGGTCGGGCAGGGGCGTTGTCCGAGAGGAACAGGGCGAGGGCCGAGGAGGGGTGATGGACCCCCGGCGACGGCATTGCGTGTGTGGTGGCGACGGGGCCGCGGCGCGGGCCCGCACGGAGATGCGCGGCTTCCTGGACGAGGTCCTGCGCGCCGGTCACCCGGTTCCGGTCGCCGCGCAGGACGCGGCCCTGCTGGTAGCCAGCGAACTGGTGGCCAACGCGGTCCGGCACACCCCCGGCCCCTGCACGCTGGACGTCTCCTGGGGCCGGGGCGGCATCGACATCGACGTCACCGACCCCAGCCCGGAGGCGCCCCGCCTGCGCCGGGCCGATCGGGCCGGCGCAGGCGGCGGGTACGGCTGGCCGCTGGTGCGCCGGCTGGCCACCGAGGTGGCGGTCCGCCCCACCGGCAGCGGGGGCAAGACCGTCCACGCCCATCTGCCCGCCCTCGGCTGACCTGCCCCGGCACGCGCGGCGGAGCCGGTCAGAGGGGCGGGACCGGGTCGATCGTGAACAGCTCCGTCGTGCACGTCAGCTCGAGCAGGCGCAGCAGCTGGTCCCGCGGGGCGGCCAGATGGAGGGCCTGGCCGTGTTCGGTGGCGGCGTTGCGGGCTTCGAGCAGGGCGTTGAGGCCGGAGGAGTCGCAGAAGGACAGGTCCTGGAGGTCGACCACCACGCGCGGCGGTCGCGGCGGCCCCACCAGGGCCTCCAGGACCGCCCGGCGGAAGGCCGCCGCGCCGTCGATGTCCATCTCGCCGCGCGGCCGGACCACGGCCGAACCGTCGTCCCGGGTCTCGGATTCGATGCCGGATCTGCCGGTCTCGTCGTCGCCATGCATGTGTGGGGTCCCCTCTGCGGTGATCACAGCGTAGGCACTGTCCTGTGCCACGGCTACCGGCACTCCGGCCAGCCTCGCGCTCCGTGGCCGGTAGGGCCAGTACACGAGGAAACCCCAGGCCCGGTGCACGCCGGGCACGGGGGCCGCCGGGTCGTCAGATGCGCAGCCGGCTGTTGGCGCCGTCGTGGCCGTCGGCGCTCTCCTCGTCGAACCAGTAGTCGCCGGCCGCCAGGTAGCGGAAGGAGTGGTCGCTGCCCGCGGGCAGCGTGATGCTGGCGGCCCGGGTGCCGTCGCCGCGCGGGGTGAGCGGGTGGGCGTGCGGGTTCCACTGGTTGAAGTCGCCGACCACGCTGACCGGCCCGGCCGGCGCGTGATCGGGCAGCACGAAGGTGATCCGGGCGCGGTCCTTGAGCTTCTTGCGTTCGAGCACCGGTGGCTCCTGTGGGGTGGGGGTTGCTGTGGCTGGAGCATCCTGGGCCGGTACGTGCCCGGGTACGGGGGTACGCGCCCACGGCGCCGGGCCGGTCACCCGGCCGGTGGGCGGAACCTGCTCCGGGTGGCGGGCGGGCGGTACCTGCTCCGGAGAGCGGACGGCGCAACCCTGCGGCACGGGCCGACGATCCCGGTGTGAGGCCGGAACGCGGGGGCATACGGGCAACACCATCTGGAAGGAGCGGTGATGCTCGGTATAGCGGCTGCGGTCCTGTTCTTCTTCGCGTTCCTGATCAACGCGGCGGAGATCTCCACGAACCACGTGTTCACCTCGGGCAACGTGATGATCCTGGGCCTGATGGTGCTGGCCCTGCACGTGGCCGGCATCGGGGCGGCGCACACCTCACGCTTCGGACGGCGCCGATGACGACGTGACGGGCAGGGCCCGCGGCTCCCGGGTTCCGGTGGCGCCGCGGGAGATTATCAAGATCGATTCTCCTGCGCAAGACACGAATTGCAGGGACGTGTCCTGATCGATGCCCTGCGGTTTATTTGAAGTACGCCCCACCGGGTAGCCCCGGGGGAGAACGAGAAACCGGATCGATTCCCTTTCGGTTCTCCCGGGGCTAATTCAAATAGTCCGTATTGAAATAGTCCCCTTTGTTTCTGCACCGAATGGAGAATTCCGATGTTCGAGCTTTCCTTCACCCGCCGTGTCGTCCTCGCCGGTTCCTCCCTGCTGCTGCTCGGTGGCGGTGTGGCCCTGCCGGCCACCGCGATGGCCGCTCCGGCCCCGCAGCACGCGGTGACGTTCGTGCAGGACGACAGTGCGGACGGCATCGGGACCAGCGGTGACACGAACGCCGAGAACACCACGGTCGGTGGTACCGCGACCACCGGAGCCGCCAACACCGGCGTCGGGAACTGCAAGGGCAAGTGCACCATCACCACCGGCAACGCCACCTCCGGCAATGCCAGTGCGGATGCCCTGAACAGCGGTGACGCCACCTCCGTCAGCGGCGACGCCTCCGGTACGGGCGGCAAGGTGACGAAGAACAACGTCAGCATCAAGGCCCAGATCAAGGAAAACCTGAAGCACAAGCTCGGCAAGTAATACCGCCCGAGACGGAAGACATGCGGATGCCGGAGAGGCCAGCCCTCTCCGGCGTCCGCACGTGTGCCCGGCGCCCCCGGGGGTGGGGCCACCCCGAGCCGTACCTGCTGCCTCCGGGTGAACACGGGCCCGCCCGCGCACCGCGTCCCCTACGACGGGCGCCGGCCCGGTGATCCTGTGGCCCGTGCTGACACAGGTGAAGCGGTCCCCGCGGCTGCGGATGTCCCGTCCGGTGGGTGCGGTGACCGGCGCCCTCGCGCTGTGCGCGCTGGTCGCGGCCGCGCCGTCGCCCGCGGCCGCTCCGCCCGGCCGTGCGACCGGATACGTCGTGGTCCTCAAGGACACGGCGGCCGATCCCGGGACCGAGGCGGCCCGGCTGAGCCGCCGCAACGCCACGGGCTCCACGGTGACGGCCGTCTACCGGCACGCCCTGCGCGGCTATGCCGCCCGGCTGACCGCGGCCGACGCGGAACGCCTGCGCGCCGACCCCGCCGTCCGGCTGGTCAGCCCCCAGCGCACCTACCGGGCCGTACCGCCCGCCCACCGCACCCCCGCCGGGCCCGTGCCCTGCGGAAGCACCACGCCCGGTCAGTGCCTGCCGCAATGGGCGGACCGGATCGACGCCGAGCGCTCCTCGGCCCGCTCGGGCGACGGCCGCGGATCCGTCACCGGCGTCAACGTCGCGGTCATGGACAGCGGCATCGACGGCACGCACCCGGACCTGAACGTCCGGGGAGGGGCCGACTGCCTCGGCGGCACCCCGGTCGTACCGGGCGACAGCCTGGTCGTCGGCGACCCGCACGGCACCGAGGTCGGCGGGGTGATCGCGGCCCGCGACGACGGCCACGGGATCGTGGGGGTGGCCCCCGGCGCGCCCCTGTGGGCGGTGAAGGTGTTCCCCGACGACGAGACCGGGGAGTCGGACGACGCGGTGCTGCTGTGCGGCCTGGACTGGGTCGTGTCCACCCGCACGGACCAAGACCCCGGCAACGACATCCACGTCGTCAACATGAGCCTGACCACCACGGAGGACGGCCGCGCCGACACGGACGACGGAGCCTGCGGGACCGTCGACGGCGACACCTTCCACCTGGCCGTCTGCGCGGCCGCCCGGGCCGGGGTCACCGTGATCGCCGGGGCCGGCAACGACAACGTCGACCTGGCGCGCCGCGCGCCCGCCGCGTACCAGGAAGTGCTGACCGCCACCGCGATGACGGACTTCGACGGCAGGCCCGGCGCGAAGTCCCCATCGGACTGCTACGGCTCGGACTACGCCTTCTTCGGCGAACAGGACGACCAGGCCACCCTGGAGTTCAGCAACTTCGTCCGCAATCGGGCGGACCGGCTGCACACCGTCTCCGCCCCCGGGGTCTGCGTCCTGACCACGACCTCGGAACCGGCCGGATCGTACGCGGCGGTGGACGGCACGAGCTTCGCGTCCCCGGTGGCGGCCGGCACGGCCGTCCTGTGTCTCGCGTACGGCCCCTGCGACCCGGCCACCCCGCTCCGCACCGTCCGGACCCTGACCGAGGACGCCCGCCGCCACCAGCACGCGCACCCCGCGTACGGCTTCGAGGGCGACGACCGGTCACCGTTCCCCGGCCGCCACTACGGCCCGCTCGTCCACGCCGCCGACTACTAGGACCGTCCCGTGCACGCACGAACCCAGGAGCAGGCGTGAAACGTTCCCGCCGGACGAGCACATGGGCCGCCCTGGCCCTGACCACGGCCCTCCCGGGCGTCCTCACCCCCGCGGTGAGCGCCGCCGCCCCGCAGCGTCCGGACCGCTACATCGTGGTCCTGGACGAGAGCGCCGCCGCCGACCCGGCCGCGCTCGCCACCCGCCAGCTGGGCGCCGTCGGCGGCCGGGCGGCCACCTCGGTCCGGGCCGTCTTCCGCCACGCGCTGCGCGGGTACGCCGCCACGCTCACCCCGGAGCAGGCCGCCGCCCTCGGACGCTCGCCGGAGGTGCGGTTCGTGGCGCGCGAACGCACGTACCGCCCGGCGACGGAGCGGGTCCGCCCGCCCCTGGCGAGCACGACCCGGCCGGTGGCCCCGGCGTCGCCGTCCTGCCGTACCGCCGTCGACATCACCCGCCGCCAGTGCCTGCCCGCCTGGGCCGACCGGATCGACGCCGAGCGTTCCACCGCCCGGTCCGGCGACGGCCGCGGCGCCGTCACGGGGGTGAACGTGGCGGTCGTCGACACCGGGATCACCGGCGACCACCCCGACCTGAACGTCCGCGGCGGCACCGACTGCACCACCGGGCAGCCCGTCGTGCCGGGCACCAGCCTCTCCGACCCGGCCGGCTTCGGCACCCTCCTCGGCGGCCTGGTCGGCGCCCGCGACAACCGGTCCGGCATCGTCGGCACCGCGCCCGGCGCACCGCTGTGGTCGCTGAAGGTCTTCCCGGACGACGGCACACCCGCCACCGACGCGGCGGTGCTGTGCGCCCTCGACCGGGCCGCGGCCAGCCGTACCGACACGGATCCCGGCAACGACATCCACGTCGCCACCCTGGCCTTCGCCAGTACGAACCTCGCCCCGGCTGACGACGGCGCCTGCGGGGCGAACAACGCGGACGCGCTCCACATGGCGGTCTGCAACACCGCCCGGGCCGGCGTCACCCTGGTCGCCGCCGCGGGCAGCTTCCGGTACGACATCGCGGTCGCCGCGCCCGCCGGCTACGACGAGGTGCTGACCGCCACCGCCATGGCCGACTTCGACGGCCGACCCGGCGGGCAGGACCCGGCCGCCTGTCGCGGCACCGACTACGCGTCCTTCGGCTTCCTCGACGACCAGGCCGCGATCCCGTCGTCGGGCTTCGCCCGCTCGCCGGCCGACCGGCGGCACGTGGTGGCGGCCCCCGGCGCGTGCGTGGAGGCCACCGGTCCGGCAGCCGAACCGCTGCCCCTGCTCAGCACCGGCACCGGACCCGCCACCGGGATCGCCGCGGGCGTCACCGCGCTCTGTGTCGCCCACGGCCCCTGCACGAAGGACGACCCGGCCCGCACGGTGCGCCGGATCGTGACCGACGCCGACCGCCACCGCCGGCACACCCCGGACTTCGGCTACCACGGCGACCCGGACCACCCCGTCCGCGGCCGCTCCTACGGCTCTCTGCTCGACGCCGCGCTCTACTGACCCCCACGGGCCAGCCGACCGGCCGGCCCGTCGGCTCACTCGCCCGGGTCGTCGCCGGCGCCGTCCACCTCGTAGATCCGTTCCTCCAGCCGCGCACCGGCCCAGTCCAGCCCCACGCCGAGGTCGAGCCAGTGCCGGTCCCTGCGGTCCCGGCGCCCGGCGAGGTTCACCGCAGCCCAGGTGAACGTCCCCACGAGGACGGAGCGTCCGTGCTGCGCCGTGCGCACGGACAGAGCGAAGGGCAGGGCGAGCGCCGCGCGGTTGATGAGGAGGAGTTCGTCCCGCTCGACGTGCGGATGGCCGCCGGTGAGGAAGTGCGGGGTGTCGAGGACCTTGATCCATTCGACCGCCGCGTCCGCGACCTGGGCGCGCAGCGAGTCCTCGATGCCCCGGCGCACGGCCGCCGCGGGATCGTCGCCGAGCCAGCCGAGCCAGTGGTCGGGCTCGGTGAGCCGGGTGAAGTCGTCCCGGGGCGCGCCGTGCCGGGGGTTGACCCGGAACTCGCCGGTCAGCTTCCCGCGGTCGTCCACCGTCCAGGCGCCCACGATGGCCTCGGCCGGTACGTAGCCGTCCGGGTCGTCGATGTACGTCCGGTCGATCTCGGCGACGCTGCCTCCGGGGTTCTCGGCGGCCGCGGCCCGGAGCGCCGGGTCGTTCGGAATGCCCTTGCGCCGGTCCCGCCAGCCGAACAACCCCACACTTCCCCCACTCCTGCGGTCTGCCTGGTCGCCCGCGATTGTGCCGTACGGGGGCCGGTCGCGCGGCGCCCTCACCGGCCACGGACACCCCGCCATGGCCGGATCGGTACGTCGCGGACGGTGGCGCCCGGAAGCTTTTCCCGGCCGGACCGATGAGTTCCGGCGGCCGATCGGGTCTGCCCTGGTATGACTCGAAGCGACGGCCTGCCCGCGGCCGGTCCGACCCGTTCCACCCCCGACGACCTCAAGGTGATTCCGATGACCACAGTCCACGCCAACGGGATCGACCTGGCCGTCGAGTCCTTCGGTGACGACGGTGCGCCCCTCGTCCTCCTGGTGGGCGGGCCGACGATGCTCTCCTGGCCCGACGCGCTCTGCGAGCGGCTGGCCGCCGGCGGCCGCCGGGTGGTGCGCTACGACCTGCGCGACAGCGGGGGCTCGACGACGGCGCCGGATCCGCTGTCGCCCGCGTACACGCTGCGCGACCTGGCCGCGGACGCGGCGGCGCTGGCCGACGCGCTGGGCGGGGGACCCGCGCACCTCGCGGGGGCCGGGGTCGGCGGGATGGTCGCCCAGGTGGCGGCGCTCGACCGGCCGGACGCGTTCTCCGCGCTCACCCTGATCGGCACCCGTGCGGTGGCCCCCGGTCCGGCCGACGACGACCTGCCCGACCACGACCAGCCCACGATGGGCCGGCTGTTCTCGCGCCCGCTGCCCGACTGGGCTGACCGGGAGGCGGTCGCGGACTTCGCCGCCGAGGGCGCGGACATCCTTGGCGACGACCCCGCCGCCGCCCGCGCGGTCGCCGCCCGCATCTGGGACCGCACGCCGGGCACCGAGCCCCCGGTCCAGATGGCCAACCAGATGGGCATGGTCTTCTCCCGCATCGACTGCACGCCCCGCTGGCGCGAACGGCTGCCGGAGATCGGCATCCCCACGCTCGTCGTGCACGGCAGGGGCGACCGGTTCTTCCCGGTCGGCAACGGCGAGGCGATCGCCCGCGAGATCCCCGCGGCCCGGCTCCTGGTCCTGGAGAAGGCCGGCACCGCGCTCCCGGAGACGGCGGCCGAGGAGGTGGCCGCGGCGATGCTCTCGCTCGGCTAGGTCGACAGGCGGTACGCGGTACTACGCCTCGTCGGTCACGGGGTCACCGGAGGCACGGTCCGCCCGTCGCCTCCGGTACGCCACGGCCGCGCAGCCCGCGAGGACGAGGGCGGCCACGGCTGATGCCCCGAGGGCCGGCTGGTCGGCGAAGAGCCGGCCCAGCACCCGGAGCGCGCCGAGCCCCGCGGTCGCGTACAGCAGCGCCCAGGCGGCGCCGCCCAGGAAGAGGGCGGGCAGATAGCGCGGCAACGGCATGCGCATGCTGCCCGCGAGGAAGTTGGCGGCGGTCTGGAAGCCGACGGTCAGGAAGGACACGGCCACCACCGGCGCGCCCCACCGCTGGATCGCCCGCTCGGCGCGCTGGAACTTCGGCGAGGAGGTGCGCCCGGCGAACCGGCTGCGCCGCGCACCGGCGCCCGCCAGCCATCCGACGGCGAAGGTCCCGCCGGCGCGGAACAGCACGATGGCGTACAGCGCTCCGGCGGTGAGCAGGACGTCATCCACGGCGCGCCGCCCCGGGCCGCCGGCCGGATCCCGCCACGTCCGTCACCCGCACGAGCGTGCTGCCAGCGGCCGCACGCCGCGCGCGAGCCCGGTCACCGTCTCTCACCTGCACCCTGACCCTGCCGTTCGTCTGCTGCCCACCCGGGTGGCCATGCCGCGGCCGGACCCGATCCGCAGGCTCGTACCCGCCAGGCAAGGTAACCCTAACCGACCGGGTGCCCGCACTACAGGGTGCCGGAGGGCACCGGACGGGGCTCGGCCTGTTCCGGGGCCCGCAGGGGCGGCCCGACGACCGGCAGCCCGTCGGCGGCCTCCCGCTGTAGGGCCATGACCATCCGGCGGGTGCACGCCCACACGGCCGCCCGCGCCCGGACCGGGGAGCGGCCGGCGCGCTGCGCCAGGACGGCCCCCAGCACCAGCCGCCGCTGCCCGGCCGTGTCCACGTAGGCCGCCCACAGCACGTTGCCGCCCGCCGGGGTGCTCGTACCGGTCTTCAGACCCACCACTCCGTACTGGCCCAGCAGGCGGTTGGTGGTGTGCGCCAGGCCCTGCCCCGAGGGCAGCGGCACGGACGGGGTGCCCACGACGGTCCGGAACACCTCGTCCCGCATCGCCGCCCGGGCGAGCAGCAGCAGGTCGGAGGCCGTGCTGACGTTGCCGAGGTCCATTCCGCAGGACCCGGTGAACCGCGTCCGGGTCATGCCGAGGCGGGCGGCCGTGGCGTTCATGCGGCGCACGAACTCCGCCTCGTCCCCCGCGCACCAGCGGGCGAGGAAGCGGGCGATGTTGTTCCCCGACGGGACCAGCAGGAACTCCATCAGCTGCCGGAGCCGGAACTCCTGCCCCTCCCGTACCGGCACCACCGACTCGATCGTCGATTCCGACTCGCGCGCCGCGGTCCGATCGATCCGGATCACGGGACCGGCGTCCCCGGCCGCGAGGGGGAAGCTCTGCAGGACGACGTACGCGGTCATCACCTTGGTGAGGCTCGCGATCGGCACCGGAGCCTGATCGCCCACCGCCCCCAGCGTGCCCACCCCGACGACCTCGGCGGCGGCCTGGCCCTCGTACGGCCAGGGCAGCACGGACGCGGCCCCGATCCGGTGCGCCGCGGCCGCGGCGGCGTCCCCGGCCCGGCAGGCGGCGACCCAGCCCCGCCCGACGAGTTCCGCACCGTGGCGCCGGAGCGCTCCGGCCACGGGCGGCCGCCCGCCGGCGGTCGGGTCCGACGCTTCCCGAGACCCGCCCGGAACGGTGGGCAGCAGCGCACTCATGGCCTTCTCCTTGGAGCAGAGGGGTTTGCCTCCCCAAAGGGGGCGACTCAGCCAAGAGTGGATGTCCACCGCATCGGGCCGTTGTCGGAATTGTTTCGATGGCCCTTCAGTCACCCCGCGATCCGCCTGCCCCGGGCACGGATCCACTACGGGTGGGGGCAACCGTCCGCATCGTCGGGCCCGTAGCGGTGCACGGCGGGCTCCGGCGGGGCAGGCTCGGTGATGCGTGACCGATGGCCGACCGAGGGAGGGGTCCGATGATCGAGCGGGACGAATGGACGACGGACGAGTTCGGCGCCTCGCACCGGGGCGTGGTGGGCGTCCTCCTGGCGGACGGCACCGTCCCGGAGCCCGTGTACTTCGACGCCGCCTCCGGCCCGGGCGGCAGCTCGGTGTCCCAGTGGTACGTCTACGACGGCCACGGCACCCGCCCCCGCGCCGCCGCCCTCCGCGCGGTCTGCTCCTGCGGCTGGACCGGCCCCCACCACGCCCTCGCCTGGCAGCAGGCCACCGAGGACCCGAGCGACGCCGAAGAGCTGGTGGAGGTGGGCGACGCCCAGGCCGGGGCCTGCGAGCGGGACTGGGACGCGCACACCATCGACGTCGCGGCCACGGCCGTGCCCCTGCCCGAGCCGGTCACCGCCCTCCTGGCACAGCTCGAAACGGAGATCGAGAACCTGACCAGGACGTCCCCGGTGGCCGCGGTCCGCGCGACCCGCTCCCTGGAGGTCCTGGCGGGCCGCCTCGGCTACTGGGCCGCCCACGACACCCGCCGCGACCTCCCCCTCCCCGAGACCGCCGCCGCCCTCGCCCTCACCGAAGACGCCACCCGCCACCTCCTGGCCCGCCTGGGCCAGTGGAGCCCGTACCTCTGACGCGACCCGACCCGAAGCCGACGTGCTGCGGCGCACTCGGCACCGCCCACCTCCCGCTGTGTCCGGCGGACGAGGTCAGCCGATGGGGAGCGGGAAGCGCTCGGCGAGGGGCCCGAGTCGGGCGTGCTCCTCGTCGGTGGGCGGGCGGCGGCCGGTGGCGATGCGGAGGGCGTCGGAGTCCGGGAGGGCCGGGGGGAACGGGACGCCGGCGAGTTGTTCCAGCATCGTCCGGGAGCGGGTGAGGGCCGCGGCGGGTGGGGCGGGGGCGCCGGGGACGTGGGCCACGAGGTCGAGGTGGTGGAGGGTCCACTCGAGGACGTAGGCGTCGAGGTAGTCGCGGGCGGTGAGGACCTGCTCACGGGTGCCCACCCGCACGTTCGGATCGGCCAGCACGGCGGCGCGGCCCGCCGCGGAGCCGATGTCGTCGAGGTGGAACCTGAGCAGGCCCGGGTCCCCGTACGCGGCGGCGAGCCGGACGGTGAGCGCGTCGAGGGGGTCCTCGCCGGTCGGCGGCTCGACGACCTCCCAGTACGTCACGGCGTTCCGGGTCGGCTCCGCATCGGTGGGGGTCGCGAGGGTGATCAGGACGTCCTGGGCGTCGATGACCAGATGGCAGACCAGATCGCGGACGAGCCAGCCGGCACAGCCGGACGGCAGCTCGAAGTCCCGGTCCGTCAGCCCGTCGACCGCCGCCCGCAGCGCCGACCACGAGAGCGAGAAGAGGTCCATCCGCCGCACGCTAGCAGGGCCCGGCACCGTCAGAGGGCGAGCACCGGCCGGGTGCTGAAGTCCTCGCACATGTCCTCGCCGTCCGGGCCGTACACGAACTCCGCCATCGACGGGTTGCGGTTGGCGGTGGCCAGCGGCAGCCACGCCAGCAGGTTGCCGTAGCCCCCGCAGACCGACTCGCCGCCGTCGCCGCCGTGGACGGCGCCCGCGTCGCTGGTGACCTCGGCGGTGTAGGTGTCGTGGGCGATGCGCAGCCCGAGGGCGCCGGGCTGCTGGTGCGGGCCGGAGCGGTCCCCGTACGGGATCCGGTCGAGCGGGCAGTCGGCCCCCCAACGGAACAGGGTGTCCGCCCCGGCGCCGCAGGCGTGTTCCCATTCGTCCGAGCTCGGCAGGCGCAGCCCGTCGGCGGCGAGTACGGCGGGCATGTCGGCCGGGAGTTCGGTCAGGGGCTCGTCCGCGACGGCCATCAGCACGGCCGGCAGCTCGACCGTGCGCCGGGGGCTCAGCACGGACGCGAGGTACGCCCGGAGGTCGAGCCCGAATCCGTACCCCTCCGCCTCGCTGAGGGCGTAGTCCGCCTCCTGGGCCGGGGTCGGCCGCCAGGCGTCCGGGTCGAAGCCGAGGGTGACCCGCCCGCCGGGGACGAGCGCGAACTCCCGTCCGCCGCGCTCGATCCGGACCCGGTGCAGCGTCCCGCCGAGGTGTTCGACGCCGTCGACCGAGACCACCCGGCCACCGACGAACTCCGCGGCCTGCCGGGCCGTCCGGCCGGCGGCGGCCGGGTCGAGGGTGCGCCAGTGCGCGAGGGTCAGATCAGCGAGGCTCATGCGGGCAGTCTGGCACCGCCCTCTGACAACGCCCGCCGGGCTTGCCCCGATCGCCGTGCCCCGAGGCCGGTGTCGCGTGCTACTGGATGCTCCAGCGGGGCGGATGCTCAGGTCGGCGGGGCAGGTGACCCTAGACGCCCGATGACCAGGCGCGAACCCCGGGCTCGTATGCTCCGCACATGACCGACGTCCCGTTCCACTGCCGCTGTGTCCTCTGCCATGACTACGGCGACCGGGACGAAGCGGACCGCATCGACCGGACGGTCATCGAGCACGTACAGCGGCACGGCTGGCACGTCGTGATGGTCCCCGAGGACGAGATCGGCCCCGGTTTCGCCTACACGATCGGGCTCGCGCACACGTACGGCGGTCCCGAGCTGGCCATGTTCGGACTCGACGTCCACGCCATGCACCGCATGCTCAACGCCCTGGGGGACACGTGCGCCGCGGGCGAGGTGCTGGCCGACGGCCGGCACCATCCCGACGTCGTCGGCGGCCGTCGGTTGGCGCTCCGGCAGGTCGACCGGGGCTGGTACAGGACCTACTTGGGCCGGGCCATCGGGTTCTACCGGAAGACGCCGCTGCCCGTCCTGCAAGTGGCGTGGCCGGATGAGGAGGGACGTTTCCACTGGGACGAGCAGGCCGACGAGCGGCATCGCGATTCACAGCCGCAGTTGTGGCTGCCCCCGGGCGACCATCCCGTCGGCGTCTGGACGAGCGAGCTCTGATCTGACGCCAGGTCGGGGAGGCGGTCCATCAGGCCGGTCGTGGCGGTCTCGGCGACCGGCCCATGCCCCCGTCCTCGCCGAGTCCGGTCGTCATCCGCCCACCCGCTCCCGGCCGGCCCCGGGGCCCGCTGCCGGGAGTGCGGTGGGGGAGGGTCAGGCGTCCGGGGACCAGGCGTTGGCGGGGTCGGCCTCGTCGAGGGCGCGTTGGGCGCGGGTCTCGATCAGGCGGCGGAAGCCTGCGAGGGCGAAGCGTTCGCCGGTGGCCGACTTGGGGCCGGGGATGCCGGCGATGCGGGCCATGAGCTGCTGGGGCTGCGGCTGCCAGCCGACCACCCGTACCCGCAGCTGCAGGTCCTCGGCGTAGTGGTGGAGCGCGAGGAGGTGGAGCAGACCGGCGTCGTCCATGGAGGTCATGCCGTGGACGTCGAGCATGAGGTCGCGCTCGTAGCCGGTCAGGCTGTCGATCGCCCGCTCGAGCGGGGTGGCCGAGGCATGGTCGAGGTGTCCGCTGATGTTGATCAGGGTCGATGTGCCGCAGTGCTGGACGTCCGTGATGATCAAGCGTGCTCGCCTCCGCTGTCAGGGGGATCCCATGGTGACGTGCCGTAGCCCGTACGGAGGGCAGGCGCGCGGAGCCTCCTCCTCCGCATCTGTGCGCGGCGGTCCCGTACGGATCGCGGTGCGCCCTTCCCGGCCCCGCGCGCATGCCTCTACGCTCATCCGATGGTCGGATCTTCGAAGCCGGGCTTGGGCGTTGGTACGCGGGGGACACGGTGCAGGTCCCCACGCTGATCGTGCGGGGGGTGGTGCCGGCGCGGGACGACGAGCCGGACCGAACCACCGCGCCGGGCCGCCCGCCCCACCCAAGATCCCTCACCACCGCACCCGATCCCACGAGGACCAGGCACCGCGATGATCGTCACCGCACATCTCAGCGACACCCACCTCGACAGCGAGCCCCGCAGCATCGAGCGCACGCGCGCGGTCATGGCGTACCTGGACGGCCTGCCGTACGACCTCGACGCCGTGGTCGTGACCGGTGACATCGCCGACCACGGGCTCCCCTCCGAGTACGGGCAGGCCCGTCAACTCCTGCGATCGCGGCATCCGTTGATCGTCTGCCCGGGGAACCACGACGACCGGAGCGCCTTCCGGGAGCACCTGCTGGGCGAGCCGGCCTCGACCGGACCGGTCAACCGGGTGCTGCGCACGGACCGGTTCACCATCGCGCTGTGCGACTCCTCGATACCGGGGAAGGACGAGGGCTTCCTCGAGGACGGCACCCTGCGCTGGCTCTACGGCGTACTCGCCGAGACGCCCGGCGACCTGCCCGTCCTCGTCGGGTTCCACCACCCCCCGGCCCTGCTCCACCACCCCTACATCGACGGCCTGCGGCAGTTCGGCGCGGAACGGCTCGCCGAACTGGTGCAGCGCCACCCCAACATCGCGGCCCTGATCTGCGGTCACGCCCACACCACCGCGGCGACCACCTTCGCCGGCCGGCCGCTGCTGGTCGCGCCCGGGGTCGTCTCCACCCTCCGCATGCCCTGGGAGCGGTACGCCCACCCGACGGACCACGTCCACCTCGACCAGCCCCCGGCCGTCCTCTTCCACGTCCTGGACGACGCCGGACACCTGACCAGCCACCACCGCACCGTCCTCGTCTGACGCGGGCGGGGGCGGGGCAGGGGCGGTCATCGGTCCGGTCTCCGAGCGGGGCTTGGAAGGTACTGCGGTACCGACCCGGTCGAGGCCTGGCCGATCACTTCGGCGGTGACCGGGCCGACCCCGCGCAGCTGCTCGGCCCGGGCCGGGTCGACGGGGCCCGGTGGCAGGTCCCGGACGGCGTCGGCCGCCGTGTGGAAGGCCCGTACCCGGTACGGGGACGCGCCGCGCCATTCCAGGAGGAAGGCGATCCGGCGCAGGGCTTCGTCCGGGGTCACCACCGCGGCCTCCTTCCAGCCCGGGCGGACGGGCCCGGCTCAGGTCGAGCGCGATACCCGTCTTGACGTCGTGGTCGGCGATCCGGATGACTGCAGACCAGCGCGACGGCTCGCAGCGGCGTGGTTTCGGTCGTGGTGTCCATGTGCACCGGCAACCCGGATCCTCACCACGTATCCGGCCCTCGCGGCGACGGGTGCGCACCCGCCCGGTGAGGTCGGCGGGGCCCAACATCGTGCGCCGATGCCGTCGACGAGTCCCGCATCACGATGCAGGACATCGAGGACGACGGGTTCTGCCTGTCCTGAACCTGCTCGGCCCCCTTCGCTTCGCTCCACGCGGGGAGGGCAGCGAAGGGGGCCGGACCGGCGGGCCGACGGGAGGGTCAGACCTCGCCCCGCCAGGCGCCGGTTTCGCGGCCGCGGTCCTCGATGTACTCCTTGAAGCGCTTGAGGTCGCCGGTGATCTGGCGCTTGACGAAGCCGAGCTTGTCGCCGACGTTCTCAGTGAAGCCCTCCGGGTCGTAGTCGAGTTGGAGCATCACCTTGGTCTCGCGGTCGGCGAGCCGGTGGAAGGTCACCACGCCGGCCTGCCGCACCTCCCCGCCCAGGGTCGTCCAGGCGACGCGCTCGTCGGGGATCTGCTCGGTGATCTCCGCGTCGAACTCCTTGGTGACGCCGCCGACCTTGGCGACCCAGCGCGTCATCGTGTCGGAGCGCTGCTCGATGCGCTCCACGCCGTCCATGAAGTGCGGGAACGCCTCGAACTGCGTCCACTGGTTGTACGCGGTGCGCACGGGGACATCGACCTTGATGGACTCTTCGACCTGGGACATGAACTGTCCTTCCTGTTCGCCGGCCGGACGGGCCCGGCCGTGCCCGGGGATCTCTTCCTCCGGGGCCGCGCCTGCCCGCGATCGGCCCGCGCATCCTCATGACCGACGGTGAGTGCTCGGCGGATGGTGAGTCGGCCCGTTGTCAGAGGGGGCTGGCAAGATCGTCGGCATGAACGGCACACGTACCACCCCGCCGCGGCCGGTCGACATCGCCGAGGTCTTCCCGGCGTTGGCCCCGCTGGCCCGCCCGGCGGTCCGGTTGCACCCGCGTCCCGGTTCTCCCACGGTGCACGACAGCTCGATCGGCGGGCCGCTGCTGTGGCCGGCGCAGCAGCCCTGGCCGCGCTGCTACCTCGGGCATGACGGCCTCCACCCCCTGGTGCCCGTGGCGCAGTTGTACGCGCGGGACATACCGCTGCTCCGGCCGCCCGGGCGGGCCGACGTGCTGCAGGTGCTGTGGTGCCCCTCGGAGCACGATCCGGACTCGAGTATCCCGATCGAGGTGTGCTGGCGGACCGCCGCGGACGTCACGGACGTGCTGACCGCGCCGCCGGAGGCCTTCGACGCGGACGAGGACCTGTACGTGCCCGAGCCGTGCGTGCTCGCACCGGAGCAGATCACCGAATACCCCGGCTCACTGGAACTCCCGCAGGAGTTGAGGCAGCAGATCACTGACCCCGAGCTGTGGCGGGCAGCGGGGGTCGACCTCGACGGGGTCGACCCCCGGGAGCTCTATGACCACGCGCTGTCCCACGCCCCCGGGTGGAAGGTCGGCGGCTGGTCGGCCTGGGGCCTCACCGACCCGATGCCGCGGTTCTGCATCGCCTGCGGTACCGCGATGACACCGCTGCTGACCATCGCCTCGTCCGAATGGCACCGCAACAGCACGAGTTGGATACCGGAAGAGGAAGAGGGCGAGGTCCCCGAGACGCCCGCCGACATCTGGTCCAACCCCCCGGAGGTCACCGTGCTGGACGTCAACCGCATCCAGCTGTACGCATGTCCGGCGAACGGCGGCCATCCGCACACCGAGCTGGTCCAGTGACGGGCCCGAACGGCCCGGTCGCGGCTACCGGGCGCCGCGGCGGCGGCCGGGCGGGGCGAGGTCGGCGAGGGCGGTCAGGACCATGGCGACTCCGAGGGGGAGCACGCTGAGCAGGGCGAGCAGCATGACGCGCTCATGCCCAGCGAGCTCGAACCGATGCCCTGGAGCGCCGGGTTGGTGGGACGTCCCGGGGGGCGGCTCCGCGGCGTGGCGTGAGCGCGGTCCGGGTCCGGGCGCGCCGCTCTGACCTGGGCCGGGTCGCCTTCGGAAAACCGTTGGCGGGCCAGGCGCGAGAGCCGCGATCATGTCCTCTGATTCGCCACCGGAGGGCATTTGTTCGTTTTTGTTTGTGCGGGATGCGGTACCGATCTGACCGCCCCGCTGTCCCGGGTCGAACTGCCGGCCCACGCCCATCAGAAGTACGGGAACGGCCTGCAACTCCCGGTGCTCATGGAGCCGGGCACCTTCGCGGTGGACCCGGAGCCCTGGGGGCCGCCGTGGCGCCGGTGGGAGGAGATCGATCCGGCCGAGGCCGAGGCCCGGGGCGTCTACGCGCCGGTCTTCCACCTCTCCGACGGCCTGCCCGGCGCGGTCGTCATCGCGCCCGGTGACGTCCGCGGCACCCGGCTGATCCCGGACCGGGCCGACGGCTACTGCTGCGGGCTCGACGGGGCGGACGGCCCCAATCTGGCGTGTGAGGGGTGCGGCCTGCCGGTGGCGAGCCGGATCGACGACTGCTCGCTCTGGCAGGCGGTCTGGCTGGCCCCCGATGCCGTCCGCCGGGTCCCGGTCGGCGGCGCCGACCCCGTACCGCTGTCCTGGGCGGAGGTGTTGGACGAGGGGAAGGACCTGGCTCCCTTCGAGCCGGTCGCCATGTGGGGCGCGCGGCGGGGGGTGGAGCACTTCTGGTCGTGGAGCCCCCGATGGGAGCCCGCGGCCGGCCGGGCCCTGGCCCATCTCCTGGCCGCCTCCGAAGGCCGTCCGGTGGCCGTCCCCGACGGCCTGAGCGGCCAGGTGTTCCAACGCGCCCTCGACGCGATGCTGCCCGCGGGAGCACCGCCACTGCGCGCCGTGCCGGCCGGGCCCGGACGCCCCGTGCCCGCGGCGGGCGCCGACATCCTCCTCGTACCGACCCATCCGCAGACCGGGGAGATGTGGCGGCCCGAGGGCGCGGGCGGCGCGGCTCCCCGGGTGCCCCTGCCGTTCGGCATGTGGCTGCGGCTGGCCTTCCCCCGCTCGCACCTGCCGGTGCCCGCCTCCGGCGGCCTGCCGGCCGGCGTCCTGCGCGACGACCCGCCCGCCCCGCGGCCCGGGCGCTTCCGGGCCGATGAGAACGCGTTCCAGCGCACCCTCGTGCGGCTTCCCGTCGTCCGGAGCCCGTGGGTGCGCGAAGCCCTCGACCGCCTCGCCCGGCGCCCGCCCGGCAGCATCTTCTAGCTGCCGGGGCGTCAGAAGCCGACCGTACCCGGCCGTACGTGAACGGGAGTTGGCGAATTCGTTGCCGCGACGCCGTCTCCTCTTCCGGTTTCTTTCGATTCGTCATATGACAGTTCGGCAGTCGTCCGCCCCCGCACACACGCGTACGTCTTCGAATCCGCTCGCACCGCCCGAATCAGAAGGAACAGGCCCCATGCGCCTTCGTACGCTCCTGCCCGCCACGGTCGCGGCCGCCGCGCTCTGCGCGCTGCCCGCCCCGACGGCCGCCGCCGTCCCCACGGACCATGCCTGCTCGCCGTTCCTGTCCGTCGCCGGCTTCTCGGACTCGCTCGACAAAGCCCCCCTGGACGGGAAGCCGGTCGGCGGCATCTCCGGCCTCGCCCTCGACCGGGACGGCTCGGTCGCCGCCGTCTCCGACCGGTCGGCGCTGTACCGGCTCCAGGTCGCGGGCGGCCGTACCCCGACGGCCACGGCGACGGCCCGGCTGCCGCTCACCGACGGCGCCGGGCAGGCCTTGGACTCGGAGGGGGTGGTCGTCGACCGGGACGGCAGCTACCTCGTCACCGACGAGACCGCCCCGGCCATCCGCCGCTACTCCCGTACCGGCCGGGTGCTGACGACCCTGCCCGTGCCGCCCGCGTTCCGGATCGCCCCGGCGGGCCGGGCCACGGTCAACCAGACCTTCGAGTCCCTGACCCTGCTGCCCGGCGGCCGCACCCTGGTCGCGGCGCTGGAGGGCCCGCTGGCCGGGGACGGCACCGACGGCCTCGGCCGCAGCCTCCAGCGGATCCAGACCTGGGAGCGGCGCCACGACGGACGCTTCGTGCTCGGCCGGCAGTACGCCTATCCCGTCGACGCGGGTCACGGCGTGGCCGAGCTCGCGGCGACCCGGGACGGGCGGCTGATCGTGCTGGAGCGGGGCTTCACCCGGGAGTTCAGGATCACCGTGCGGCTGTACGCGGCCGATCCGCTGGGGGCGAGCGACACCTCGGCGGTGGAGACCCTGACCGAGGGACCGCGGTTGCGCCTGGCCCGCAAGACGCCGATCGGGGACTTCGACACCTGCCCGACGCTGGGCGCCCCTTCGAAACTGCCCCAGAACCACCCGCTGGTGGACAACATCGAGGGCATGGTCGTCACCGGCGAGCACGGCCCCGGCCGGGTCCGTCTGCTGCTGGTCAGCGACGACAACGAGTTCCCGCAGCAGATCACCCGGCTCTACCGCATGGACGTACGCCTCCCGGCCCGCCGGTCCTAGTGGGCCGGCCCGGCCCGGGCGGCGGCGGTCAGGCCGGGCGGCGGTTGCCCCGCTCGTCGCAGGGGAGTTCGGACGCCGGGTGGTTGGCGAGGAAGTCGCGGGTGGCCTGGCGTTCCACCTCGGTGATCGCGGTCGAGTCCACGACGATGATGCCGTCGAAGGGCCGGTCGACGTCGCGGATGATGATCAGCATGGTCGTGAGCAGAGCGGTGATCACGGTCAGGGTGATCAGCTGGCCGCGGTTGTGGGTCCTGGGCAGGCAGATGCCGAGTGCCATGACGGTGATGACGAGGGTGGCGAGCAGGAACCAGAAGATGGCACCGGGGATGCTCGGGCTGGCCTGGGTGAGACGTTCGTCGCGTTCGTCGGAGCGCTTGTTGTCGGCGGCGACGAGCATGCCGAAGGCGGGCTGGCCCTGGAGGTCCTGGAAGGTCTGCCGGAAGTCCGCCGACCACACGCTGGGGGCGGGGGAGCCGTGGCCGTCGGCCATGGCCGGCCACTCCTGGGTGCGGACCGCCCGGGCGTAGCAGACGGCGTCGGACTGCACCCGCCCGCGCTGGGCGGCGGGTGCGTACTCGGCGCTCTCCACGAGCTGGTCCAGCGCCCGGGCCTCACCGCGCGAGGCGACCTCGGCCTTGCCGTACGAGCCGTTGGCGGTGACCAGGACGAAGCTCAGCAGGAGGACGGTCATGGTCAGCAGGGGCCCGACGAGGTCCTTGACGGCCATGCCCGTCCCGTCGTCCTCGGTGAGCAGCCTGGGCCGCAGGTACCTGTTCGCCGCGAGACCAGCGAGCAGCGCCACGACCGCGACGACGATGACGAGGACCACAGACGGTCACCTCCGAGAAGGGGAAGGGGTTCTCCCTGCATCCGCAGGGCGCCGTGATCATGCCGCGATCGTCAACACGACCGGAATCGCAGAAACGTTCCCCGCCCCCGAACGGGTGAGGCTCCTTCGGCCAGGAGGCCGTGAGGGTCCGAACGGCCGGCGGGCCGGGGCGGGAAGCGGCGGTCCCGCCGATGGGCGGCCGGGTGGCAGGTCGGGGGAGGGTGCGGTATGCAGGCGGGGTGGACAGGGAACGGCTGACCTTCGACGGGTGGATCGCCGCCGTGGGTACCGGATCGGGGACGCGGGTGGTCGTGGGCCACTGGCCGCGGTCGCCGTTCGGGCCGTTCAGCGACGTGATGCTGGAGCGCGCCGACGGATGGCGCACGCTGCTCGCGCCGACCGGGCCGACGGCCGCGTACGTGTCCGCCGTCTACCACTTCGACGAGGTCCGCACCGTGCCGGTGACCGTGGGCCGTCACGGCGCCGTGTGGCAGGTCGCGGCCGGCCCGCTGGACCTGCGGTTCGTCGTCGGAGCTCGCGGCCCCCTCGGCCTCGCCCTGCGCGCCGTCCCCCGGCCGCTGGCGAGCCGCCCGCTGTGGGCGGCCCTTTCCGACCTGCCGTCCCGCCTGATGACCGGCGTACGGACCCGCGGCAGCTCCCGCCCGGGCTGCCGCCAGTGGTACGCGGCCGGCGACCTCCGTCCCGTCGTCACCGCCCGGACCCGGCTCGACGGCCATGACCTCGGCCCGCTCGCCCCCGTCTCCCCACCCGTCCGCTTCGGCTTCGCCTCGTCCCCCGAGCCCCCGTCCCTGGTCCGCGTCGTCTCCACCGTCGAACGCACCCTCCGGACTCCGGGTACGCCTTCCTAGCCCGCCGGGGCGTCCCGGCCGCCGTGCCCTCGCCCACCGCCCCGCCCCGGCGTCAGCCGGGTTCCTCCCCGGGAGGTTCGGGGATGATGTCCCGGAGTCGGGGGCGGGCGTCGCCGCGGGTGGGCGCGGGCGGGTAGGGCTGGGCGTGACGGAAGTAGTCCCGGTACGCCAGTTCCAGGGCCGCCGGCATCGTCCGGCTGAACTCCTCGAGGGTCCGGACGGCCCGCCCGGCGCGGGTCCGGGGGTCGTCCGTACGCGCCGTCGTGATCAGGTGCGGGATGACGCGCGCCAGTGTCTGCGTCAGTTCGCCGGCCGCCGTGTCGCTCTGCGCGTCGCGGGGGTTCGCGGCGATGATCACGCTCACCGACGGGCGGTGGGTCGCGTCCAGCGCCGCCAGTCGGGCACGCAGCGCGGGTACCCGCGACGCCCATCGGTCCACCAGCAGGAGCAAGGGCCCTGGTACGGCCTCCCCGCGCTGCGTGAGGTCCAGCTCGGCTTCGAGCGTGGAGACGTTCACCTGGCTGTTGAGCTGGTAGGCCAGTTCGGTGGCCAGATGGGCCAGCGGCCTCGTGGACTGCGGGTGGTAGGGGTTCCAGTCGTCGGGGGTCTCGCCGTAGTAGGCCGGGTCGCGGCCCTCGGGCAGGGTGCGGCGGGTCGGCGCGGCCACGGCGATCCGCAGTCCCGCTCCGGCGGCGGGCTGCTGACCGAACGCGCTCGGAGCGCTGCGGTAGTCCACCGCGGAGTCGGCCGAAAGATCCACCCGCTGGGCCGTGCTGACGATGCTCTTGGCCAGCTCGTAGACGGCCCTTTCATAGTCCTGGGCGAACACCCGCAGCTTCATCAGCCCGTGGAGGCCTTCGGAGGCGTACCGCGCTCCGAAACGGGCCGGGTCGTGCTGCAGGCGCCGCGCGACCAGGGGGAGGTTCCGGTCCGGCACCGGCACCCACAGGGCCGGGACCATGGCCTGGGCCGCGCGACCGGTCCGTGCCTCGTGCCGGATGCTCCGCTGGGCGAAGGCGAACCACTCCCGGCCGCAGGTCTCGCTGGCGAAGTACCGAGGGGAGTAAAGGGGCACGAACACCCGGCAGTTCGCCAGCACGGAGCTCAGCCGCTCCGACCAGCCCTCGCCTGACCGGATCTCCCGGTCCATGAAGCCCGCCGGCTCGCCCTCGGGCAGGTCGGTGAGGGCCATGACGTGCTCGCACAGATCGCGGAAGAGCCGCTCGACCCACATGTCGGGATCCGCGCCCGTCGGACCGAACCGTGGGGTGTGCGCGTAACTGAGGAAGAAGTACGGCCGGTCCCGTGGGGGCGTTTCGGGTACCACGAAGCCGCGGCTGGGCGGCGCCGAGCGCCGTGGGACGACGCGCGTCAGCGTCTCCGCGGGGACCTCCGCCAGCGGGGTCGGGTCCGCCGGCAGCGCTGCCTCGCCCTCAGCGTCGGGGACCAGCACGGACAGGCCGCCCGCGGCGGTCCCCCGCGCGGTGAGGAACCGGCTCATCGCGTCCCGGACGAGCTGGGCGTCCCGGACGCCCAGCCGGGGCGCCAGCCGCTCGCGGACCCCGTCCCGGAAGCGCAGCACCGCCCCGGTCCCGATCCCGGTGCCGCTCGCGGCCTCGACCGTGACCAGGCCGCCCACCACGACCTCGGCCAGGTCGGCCGCCTCCGCCTCCGGGACCAGCTCCTGGCGCACCAGGTGCAGTAGGGCCGTGCTCAGCCGCTCGTACGGTGAGCAGAGCACGGCGAGCCGGACGGCGGGCGCGCCGGCCCGGTGCAGGAAGGCCTCGACGAGGTCGTCCGAGTCCCAGGCCGGGGCGGGCGGCGGCGCCACCGGATCCCGCCCCGGCCCCGGCATCAGTACCGCCGCGCAGCCGGAGGGGTCGACCCGCATCAGCATCCGGGCCCAGCGCGCCAGCGAGCGCGGGGACAACCCGGTGACCGGCACGGGGAGCCGGTCGCCCGCCGGCGCGAACGCCTCCAGCAGGGGCGGTGTCTCGAAGAGCAGCCGGGCGTTGGGTACGCCAGGAACGCCGGGCGTGGTGACGGTGACCGCCGGGAGGTCGAGCCCGCTGGGCCGCCAGATCCTGGGCGGCAGCGGGTTGACCAGCACGGTGGGGGCGACCGCGGCCCATGCGTGGATCCGGTCCCAGAAGCGTCCGCCGTCCGCCCCCGCCACGCAGTCCGAGACCACCAGCACCAGCCGGCGCCGCTGGGCCGCGCCGAGCCCGCCACCCGGACCGGACCGCACGGGTACGGTCCCGGAGCGATCGGCCGGCGTACCCAGGTCCAGCTTCCGGACCCGGACGGTCCGGAAGGCGCCGGTGGTGGCGAGGACCTTGAGTAGTTCGTCCACCGTGTCCGCCCACACGGCCATGGTCGGAGACCGGTCCACCACCACCGTCAGGTCGAACCAGCGCTCCGGAGCGGGCCCGAAGGCGGGCAGCAGCACACCGGTGCGCGCGTACTCCGCCACGGTCCGGCCGACGTCCAGCCGGGGCCGGCGCCCGCCCGGCCAGGGCCGCCGCAGCGGCCGGAGCGCGCGGGCGACCTCCCGGGCCCCGGCACAGCGCTCCCGCCGGGCAGGGACACCGCACGGGCCGGCACGGTGGCCCCGGCGCCCGTCGACGCGGGCCCGTACAGCGGCGTGAGCCGGCGGCCCCACCTGCTGAGCCGTTCACGCGGGTCGGCGGCGGGCGCGGCCGCCGAGGCCGGGCCGCTGCCCGACCCGCCGGCTGCCGCCCGGCGTTCCGAGGTGGTCGCGGCCAGCCACAGCAGGTCGGCCAGGGACCGCCCGTCCATCTCCCGGCCCAGGCCGTGGAGGGCCGACACCACGGAGGCCAACGGGTCCTCAGGCACCCGAAAGGTCCTTCATGAGGAGCGCCACCAGGTGTTCGCGCTCCGCGTTCGGCGACCGGGCCGGCCCCTCCAGCAGGTGCAGGGTGCTCAGCAACTGGTCCACGGCCACGGACTCGCCCGCCGCCACCCGGCGCACGAAGTCGTCCACCAGCTCGGCGGCGGGCCCGGTGGGCCCGACGTCCAATCCCAGGTGCCCGCGCACCACCTCACGGATCAACTCCACCGTCGGCCGCGGCATGGTGTAGCGCACGCAGCGGCGCAGGAAGGGCGCCGGGAGTTCCTGCTCGCCGTTGCTGGTCATCACGATGAACGGGAACTCGGTGCACTGGACCCGGCCGTCCGCCACCAGGTGCCGCTCCTCGCTGTCCCAGGCCCGTACCCGGGCGGCGCGCTGCTCCTCGCGCAGCAGCTCGGCGATCCGGAACCCGCCGCGCTCCAGGACGTCGAGCAGGTCGCCCGGGAGATCCAGGTCGGCCTTGTCGATCTCGTCGACGAGCAGGGCGCGCGGCCGGTCCGCGGGCAGCAGGGCGGTCCCCAGCGGCCCGAGGGTGAGGAAGGCCGCGACATCGTCCTGGCCGGCCGCGCCGCCCGCCCGCACGACCTCCTGCTGGAGGCGGTGGGCATGGATGCGGCCCAACGCATCGTAGGTGTACAGGGCGTCCGCCAGGTTGCTGCGGGAGGTGATGTGCCACCGCAGGACGGGCCCCAGCGCCAGCTCCGCGGCCACCTGCTCGATCACACTGGACTTGCCCGTGCCCGGGCTCCCGGTGATCAGCAGGGGCCGGCGCAGCGCGAGCGCGGCGTTCACCGCCTCCGTCAGTCCGGCCGGCGGCCTGAAGACCTCGGCGGCGGACGGACGGGGGAAGGTGCGCCACGGCGGCGGCGCCGGCAGGGCCGTGTCGGGCCTGGTCACACCGTCGCCCCGGTAGCAGGCGTCCCAGTTCATGGAGTCCCCTCTTCTCGGGTTCGGGTCGGGGGAGCGGAGGTACGGAAATGCCGGCAGAAGCGCAGCCAGTCCTCGTCGTCCCAGACGGCCCGCAGATCGGCCAGGCCCGCGTCGGGCATCCCGCGCCAGCGGTCCCGGTAGGCGCTGGCCAGCGCGCCCGGCATCGCCCACCAACTCCGGTCGAGGCAGCCCTGCCGCTCCCGGGGGAAGCCGTCCGGCGCGTGCGGCCACAGGAGGACGGGGGTGTAGGCGAGCAGCATCTCCAACAGCCGCGCGTCCGAGCCCGGGTGCTGGGTGAGCCCGATGCCGCGGGTGTACCGGCCGTGGCGCAGGTGCCCTCGCAGGGTGCCCGGATCGGCCAGGTCCTCGCGGGCCAGCCAGTCCACGGGCGCCCCGTCCTCGTGCCGGGCGATCGTCTTCCAGCAGTCGGCGACCACCGGCTCGATGCTGCGCAGCACGGCGTCGGGCGTGAGGCGGCTGCTCCAGTGCAGCCGTACCTCGTACCGGATACCCAGCAGCATGGCGACCCCGGCCTCCTCGGGCCGCCAGGCGAGGAGGAGCCCACCGGGCACGGCCAGGTCGAGCCGTTTGAGGGGCAGCTCCAGCGTTGCGGCGTGCTCCTCGGCCCACAGCACCGCGGACTCGATCGCGTACTCCGCGCCCCTGCGGTCCGCGGCCTCGTTGGCGAACTGCTCGTGGTGGATCAGCGCGCCGTCCAGCAGCAGCCAGCCGTCCAGCACCTCGGGCCAGTCACCGGTGAGTGAGGAGTGCAGGCTGACGACGAGGCTGAGCCTTTGGTCCCGGCTGCGCCGACGGGCCTGCTCCACGGCGTCGTTGACCTCGACCAGGGCCCCGGCCTTCCCGGCCCAGGCGCGCAGGTCGAGGTCGTCGAGGTCCTTGCCGCACGCCTGGCCGAGGAGGACCACGAACCGTGCCAGGCCACGCCGGCCGTCCCGGTCCGTGGCGGGGTGGTTGAAGACCAGCTCGTCGATGACGGTGACCTCGGTCGGTTCGGCGGCGTGGGCCGGCGGCCGGCCCTCCGCCGCCAGCGACGTGTGCAGGGCCCGCCGGATCCGCGCGGTGGTGAGCTCGGCGCCCAGCCAGCCGCGGACGAACTCGACGGTGCGCGCCGCGAGGAGGAGCCCGTCCAGGGCCCGCAGGGCGCGCTCCCGCGGCGGGCCGGGCGGGCGGCGACGCAGTTCGGCCCGGCACGCGTGGACCGCGGCGGGATCGGTGGCCGCGGGGACGGCCGGCGCCGGGTCCAACTCGGCCAGCGCCTCGACCAGTTCGGCCTTGCCCGTCGGCCCGATCAGGCCGCCGTCGAGGCCGTCCGGGGCCTGGGCGTTGTGCGTCAGCCACAGCGGTCCGGCCGGACCGTCGCCGTGGTAGTCGACGTGCGTGATGTTCTGCCCGAGGACGACGGTGCCCAGCGCGTCGCGTACGTCGTCCAGGGCGAGGGCCGGCCCGGCACCGGGCAGTCCGGCCCGTACCAGAGCGGTGAGGTGGCGGGAGAAGGCGAGGTCGACCGCGGGCTGGTCCAGCGAGGAGGCCATCAACACCCCGAGCCGGGTGCGGCCCCGCCGGGCACCGGCGGCCAGCGTCTCGGCGGTGGGGGGCGCGCCGGCCGCCTGGCAGGTGTCGACGAGCGCGAGCACCCCGTCAGTGCCGGGGTGGTCGGCGGCGACCGCCAGGAGCTCGCTGACGTTCACGGAGTGGTGCCGCAGGTCGTCCGTGGAGTCCGCGCACATCAGGTGGAGGGTGCCGGTGCGGCCGGGGGTGAAGCCGTGCCCGAGGAAGGCGAGGACCAGGACGGCCCGGCGGGCCGCGGCGTGGTCGATCGCCTCGGTCACGGCGGCCCGTACGACCTCGCTCGTCAGGCCGTCACCGGCGAGCAGGGCGGCACGGCCGTCCGGGAACGCGCTGTCGCAGGCGCCGAGCGAGGGATCGGTCAGCGCCTCGTACAGCCCGTCCGCGGCCTCCGTCAGGCGGGCCAGGGGGTCCATCGCGTCACACTGCGGGGCGACCACCAGGACGTGCCGGGGGCGGCCGGGGGTGCGGCCCCTCACCCGCGGTCGGCCGTACTGCCGGGGCCGGGGGAGCGCGGGCCGGCTCCGTCCGGAGTGTGCGCGGTACCGTCCGCCAGGCCGAGGGCTTGCGCGACGGGCCCGGCCACGCCCGGCTGGGCCAGGTACTTCTCGGCGGAGTGGACCCAGACGCCGTCCGAGTCGACGCGCCGGCTGACCGGCACGATCCCGCCGGGGCCCGGGCGTAACTCCCGCTCGAAGCACGGCCGTACGGCGATCACGTCGTCCCGGTCCCAGAAGTTCAGCCAGCCGCCGACGGCCGCGGGGACGCCCGGCGGCTGGGGGCGCAGCCGGGGCCACACCAAGGTCCGCATGCCGATCGGCGAGCCGAGGGTCACGAACAGGGGCACCTGCGCCTCGAGTTCGTGCAGCGCCTCCAGCGCGACCACGGTGCCCAGGGAGTGCGCCACCACCACGGCCGGCCCGGCTCCGACGGCCTCGGCGACCCGGGCGCGGATCCGCCGGTCCAGGCAGGTCCCGTCGGCGTCGGCCTCGGCACGGGCGAGGTAGCGCGCCACCTGCCGCAGCTGGCCCACCAGGACCTTGGGAGTGACCCACCCGGCTGCGGCGCCCCACGGTTTGAGGGCGAGCACGGTGGTCGCGACGTTCAGTGCCCGGCGCACCACTTCCAGGACGCCCTGCTCCTGCGCCCGTGGCGCGGCCTCGGCCCGGGCGTGCGCCAGGACCGCGAGGTCCCGGTCGTCGGTGTGTACGGCGGCCAGCTCGGCCACCCACGCGACCAGCAGCTCGGACAGGGCCTCGGCCTCGGCCCCGTCGGTCCGGCCGTGCTCCCCGCCCTGGGCCTGCGCGGCGCCGAACAGGTCGGCGTAGTGGGCGAAACGGACGGAGCGCCGCTGATCCGGGTGCTCGCCGGACGCGGTGCCCTCCAGCTCGTCGGCCGCCTGCCCGTGGCCGGCCGCGCGCATGCCCGAGGCCAGTGCCCGGGTCCAGGCGGCCAGGTCCGTGGCGGGATCGCGGGGCCCGCCGATCCCGTGGACGAAGACCAGGCGCGATCGCATCAACCAGCCTCCCCGTGGTGGCAACTCCCCGCAGGCTAACAACGTCCGGCGCCGCCCGGGCCAGGATCGCTGCAGGAGGTCGGAGGTCCGGCGGTCGGAAGATCACGGCGGCCCGGTGCGTTATGCGTGTGATCTTGGAAGGGGCCCAGGGCAGTCGCCGGGGCCGTGAGCGCGCGAGGAGAACGAGATGATCCGCCTGTCTGCCCAGCCCATGACGTGGGTGGCCGCCGGGGACAGCATCACCCAGGCCGTCCTGCACACCCACGGCGCCCGCGGCTGGGTGGAGCACCTGCAGGAACGCGTCCGGTGGGAGCTGGACCGGCTGACCGACCTCGTGGTCAACAGCGGGGTGTCCGGCTGGCGGGCCGTGGACGTGCTTGGTGCCTACGACCACCTGATCGGCCGTTTCGCGCCGGACGTGCTGTCCGTGTCGCTCGGCACCAACGACGCGCGGGCCGGCCTGGCGGGGCTGCCGGAGTTCCGCGAGGCCATGCGGCAGATCGTGGACCGGGCGGGCGCCCGGACCGACACCCAGATCGTCCTCCACACGCCGGTGCTGGTCAGCGTGGCCGGCCGGGAGGCCCGTGGTGAGCTGCCCGCGTACGCGCAGGCCGTACGCGAGATCGCGGGGGAGACCGGGGCCCTGCTGGTGGACCACGAGGCCCACTGGCGCGCGCACTTCGGCGAGGCCGACCCCATCGCCTGGCTGGACGACCCGGCCCACCCCAACGCCGCCGGCCACCTCCAGATGGCGGAGCACACCCTGCGCGCCCTGGGTCTGGGGCCCCTGACGCCCCGCTTCTGAGGCAGCGTCCGGAATCCGCCGGGAGCGGGCGGCTCTCCGCCGGGTCCGGAGTTGTTGAATGGCCGCTGCAATGATCTGAATGAGGCTCTGACCTGCGGGTTTGAGTGGTTCTCCAGTGATGCTCGCGTGGGGCGGACCAACGTGAGGGACGTGATCACGAGTCACACAGCTTGGTAACGACGAGCAC